>DASZJD010000056.1 GCA_035948415.1 Acidimicrobiia bacterium
GAGGTCCGCTCTGCCGGTTTCGGCATGCCAAAGCTCAAGGATGGCGAGACTGCGGCCTTCGGCCATCTCGGACTCGAGGTCGACGACCTCGAAGACGCCAAAGCCGAACTGGCAGGCCGAGGGGTCCTCTTGCAGGGCGAATACGAGACTGACGACGTCCACTACATCTTCACGGCGCCGGAGACGACGTTCGGGGTGACCCTGCACCTCATGGAGCACAAGAACCGCGGGACGAGCGAGTGAGCGCCCAGGGGTGTACCGCTGGCGGGCGTCGGACGGCGGCTATCGAGCGCGCGTACGTCGAAGACGTGAGCTTCCTCGATTTCAGATGCCGAACTCGTGGGCGCCAGGCATCCAGCGACCGCGTCCAGAGGTCACACGCCAACCCGAAGGGAGAAGGCCATGTTCGATTCGTCAAATAACCGCGGTGGCGACAGCGCAGACTTCCTGATCGTCGGGGGCGGGACAGCGGGACGCGCTGCACGTATTCCCGACCACATTCGCCCCAGGCGAGATGAGCCCCACCGGCGTCGCGTTCGAGATGAACGTCGGGCTGCTCAAGCCGCGGTCACGCGGGCGAGTGACGCTTGTCTCGCCGGACCCCCGTGTTCCGCCGCGGATTGACGTCAAACTGCTCACCGACCCGAGGGACGTCGCTTCGATGGTCGAAGGGATCCGCTTGGCACGACGAGTTCGTACTGCCCAAGAGCGGCCCCGGTCCACTGACAAGGAGGCAGTCACATGGCATCACCCAGCGAAGGTAACCAGCTCAGCTTCGAACGGGACATCAAGCCCTTGTTCCGGACGAAGGACCGCGACTCGATGCTTCAGGCGTTTGATCTGTTCGATTACGAGGACGTCGTCAAGCACGCCGACGCCATCGTCGGCGCCCTCCGCAGCGGGCAGATGCCCTGCGACGGCGCCTGGCCCGATTCCCAGGTCGACCAGCTCCAGCGATGGATTGACCAGGGCACGCCGGCCTAGATGGAGCCGAGAATCGGTACCGCCGCACTCGCCGACCCCAAGGCAAAGCACTTCCTTCGCAAACCGACCCGGTCATGGCGCGCCTCATCGACGCCCATCTGGATTTCCGTCCGCGGGCTTGGCTGGACGAGTTGCCGCCACTGGACGCGTTCGGCACGCTTATCTTCCAGGTTCTGGGCCAGCAGCTTTCGGTCGCGGCAACGCGAGCGATCCTGTCACGGCTCGTGGAGAACTTCGGGGGCGGCTGCCCTCACCGGCGGAGCTGCTGGGCGCAGATGCGCAGGTGCTTCGTGGCAGCGGCATGTCGGTACGGAAGGTCGCGACGTTGCGGGCTATCGCCGCGCGGTTTGTGGACGGGCGTCTCCGCGAGGAGGCGTTGGCCGTGATGACCGACGACGAGGTCGAGGCCGTACTGACCAACGTACCTGGAGTCGGGCCATGGACGGCGCACGGATTCCTGCTGATAGCGCTCAACCGGCCCGACGTGTTCCTACCTGGCGACGTTGCACTGCGGCGCGCGGTCCAGCGAGCGTACGGTTTGGACCACGCCCCGACGGGAGCTGGAGTTGAACCAACTGGCGGAGCGCTGGCGACCGTATCGAAGCCTCGCTGTGGCCTACTTGTTCACGTCCGAATACGACGCGCAAGCCCAAATGGGCTCAATACGCGCGGCATCAAAGAACTCGAAGGGTTCCGCTAGTCCATATCAAGTCTCACACCACGGGCGATGACCAGTTCACCCAGTTCTTGCTCGATGAGCATGCTCGTTGGCAGGTCGTGATGCCCGGCGAACTTGGTGGGTGGTTTCGCGTTGTGACTTCTCGACTGGTGGGTCGCCACAACGCAAACCACCCACCGGCTGTCGTGTGGGCTGGATCAAGGGAACGATCCAGAAGATGCTGCTAGCTGAGGTGTCCCTGCGATGACGTACCGGAGGGCAGTCCTGCCACCCCGGCCCGACCTGAGGAGCCGGCGCAAGCGGGCGGCCGCAAGGATGATGGTTCGCGGCCTGGATCTCAGTGAGCGACTCATGTCGCAGATGCTCGTCGAGGTGACACCTCCGGCCGACGATCCCTTCTATCGGGTCCCCGAGAACCTGGAAGTGCTCCGCCCGGGCGAGGTGCTCGACGCTCGGCCGGTTGAGGTCCGAGGGTTTCGCCGCCTGGTCAAAGCCGATGCGTGGCAGGTGAAGTTCCGCTCCACCGACAGCCGTGGTGCTGCCGCGTCTGGAGTCACCACGGTGATGATTCCCCGGCGGCCCTTCAACGGGCCGGTCAGGCCAATGCTCTCCTATCAGTGCGCCATCGACAGCTTGGGGGCGGCCGCCGATCCCTCCTACACGCTCAGACACGGCAACCAGTGGGAACTTCCTCTCATGGTCCTGGCCCTCCGCCGAGGGTGGGCGGTCGTGACCACCGACTACACCGGACCGCGGCACGCCTTCGGCGTGGGGCTGCTGGCGGCCCGCTTCGTGCTCGACGGCATTCGGGCCGCCATCGCCTTCGAACCGGCTGGCTTCGACGCCGCCACGCCGATCGGCCTGTGGGGCTACTCGGGCGGAGCTCAAGCAACCGTCGCGGCGGCCGAACAGCACTCGAGCTACGCGCCGGAGCTGAACATCGTGGCCACCGCCGCCGGGGCCATCCCGGTCGACCCCACCTCATCGGGACTGCCCGACGACGGCAACATCCTCAGCGGACTGGCGGTCGCCTCACTCGTCGGTATCAGCCGCGGCTTCCCGGACGTCGACCTGCTCGGCGCCCTCACACCCCAGGGTCAGGCCATGGTGGCGTCGGCGGCCGACATGACCCTCGAGCAGCTCATCATGAGCTTTCCCTTCCTCCATTGGGGCGACTACCTCACCGTCCCGGGCGTGTTCGAGATACCAGGGTTGCGCGCCGCCTTCGAGGCGATCCGGCTCGGTCAGGCCACACCCATGACCACGGTGTACCTGTACCACGCGGTGCATGATCAGTATCCAGCCGTCGACGACGTCGACAAGCTCGTCGAAAAATACCGTCGTGAAGGGGTCGACGTGACCTACCGCCGGTTTCGATTCGGTGAGCACGTCATCGTGATGTTCACCGGTGTTCCGAGCTCACTCCGATTTCTGAGCGAGCGATTCGGCGGCCCGGTGAGGCGACGCTTGAGGCGCGCACGGCGCCGCCGAGGAGAACTCGAACCCCTTCGCTGAGTGTGTCGGCGGGGGAGTTCGCATCGATGACCCGCTGGACCGTCAGGCCAATGCCAAGCGCGAGCACGCTCGCGGCCAGCCGATCCGGGTCGACGCCGAGGTCGATGCCCAGCGCTCGCTGTTACTGAACCGCGCAGGCTCGTCGAGTAGCGCACCGGCGTCGGGGATGCGGGCACCTCGCGCCGATGCGGCGTTCGGGCGGCGGCGGGCCCGGGGTGCTCGACGCGCCCGGCTAGAGCCCACACGCCTCGGTGGTCGTTAGCTGTACCCGTACGATGATCAAGCCCACCTAGCCACAACCAGCAGAGTGAGATGGCATGCGACTGAGTACTCGCAATCAGTTGGCGGCGACCGTGCAGGAGGTGACCGAGGGGAACGTGATGGCCACCGTCAAGGTCGTGCTGGGAGACGGCCAGGAGGTGACCGCGGCGATCACACGCGAAGCCGTAGAAGACCTCGGCCTCGCTGCCGGCGACCGAGTGACGGTCTTGGTCAAGGCAACCGAGGTCATGCTCGCCAAGGACTGAACTTCTTTGCGAACGGACTGCCGGTCGGCCGTTGCGTCGACGCGGCGGGCCGCCTCCGCAGTTCCCATGAGGCCACCCAAGCCCGTGGCATGAGCGCCACGAGGCCTACGCCTGGGTCCGGGCTTGGCACTCCGAACGCTCCGGGGGGCGCACGCGCCCGGAGTCGGGAATCGGTGAGAGTCGGGTCTTTCGTCGAGCGGAGCCCGCGTGTGCCCGGTCAGAGCGATAGATTTTGGGCGTGAGCGAGTTTCGGATCGGTCAGGCCGCCGAGCTGTTGGGGGTGAGCCCAGACACGGTCCGGCGTCTCGCTGACGGGGGGGAGCTCCAGACACGCCGGACGGAAGGCGGCCATCGGGTGGTGGACGGGGTGGCGTTGGCTCGGTTCGTGGCCGAGCACGGCGGTACCCAGACGACGGGCGCCATCGTGGGCCAGTCGGCACGGAATCGCTTCCCCGGGATCATCACTCGGGTGGTCAAAGACTCAGTGGCGGCGCAGGTCGAAGTGCAGGCGGGCCCACATCGAGTGGTGTCGCTGATGACGGCCGAGGCGGTGGATGAGCTGGGCCTCGAGCCTGGCATGCGAGCGGTCGCGGTCGTGAAGGCGACCCAAGTGGTCGTGGAGGTACCCGAGGCGGGCTGAGTTGGCCTCGTCCTTTCGAACCAGGAGGTTCTGTGCGTCCCCGATTCTCGTTTCGTGTAGTGGCGACAGGGGTCGCGGCCGTAACAGTGGGCGTATTCGCTGGCTCGGCGTCAGCGACCACGCCCGCAGGTCACGTCGAGGCCAGCAAGCCAACCGGTTCGATCACCGTGTCCGCGGCCTCGTCGCTGACCGAGGCGTTCACGCAGCTCGGTCGCCAGTTTCAGAAGCAGTACAAGGGCACGACCGTGACATTCAACTTCGGGTCCTCGTCAACTCTGGAGACCCAGATTCAACAGGGCGCCCCGGCGGACGTGTTCGCCTCCGCGGACACCGCGAACATGGTCAAGCTGTCCACAGCCGGTGACGTGTCAGGCAAGCCGGTCATCTTCGCCCGCAACCTGCTCGAGCTCGCGGTGGCCAAAGGCAACCCGAAGAAGATCAAAACCCTGGCCGACACTCTCAAGCCGGGACTGCAGCTGGTGCTGTGCGCGGCGACAGTGCCGTGCGGCAAGTTCGCGTTGCAGGCTTACCAGCAGGCCGGACTGACGGTGCCGAAGGTCCCAACGGGCCAAGACGTGAAGGCCACCCTGTCAAACGTGACCCTCGGCTCCGCCGACGCGGCGATCGTCTACGTCACCGACGTGAAGGCAGCCAAAGGCAAGGTCGTGGGTGTCGTCATCCCACCGGCCCAGAACGTCGTGGCGACCTATCCGCTCGCGGTGGTCAAGTCGTCCGCCAACGCGGCGACTGCTCAAGCGTTCGTGCAGTACGTCGCGTCCCCGGCCGGGAAGGCCACGCTGTTGAAGTTCGGGTTCCTGAAGCCGTGACCCGGCGTCCGGGCGGTCGACGAAGGCTCCGGGCTCGTCGACCGCCTGCCGCCGCTTGCGCACTCGCGGCCCTCGCCGTTGGTTTCTTGGTCCTCCCGGTGGTGGGGCTGGTACAGCGGGCCCCGTGGTCGCAGATGTGGACCGACCTCACCGACCCGGCGACCAAAGACGCATTGCGCCTCTCCCTCGAATGCTCGCTGGCAGCCACCGCGCTGTCCGCGCTCTTTGGGATCCCGCTCGCCTGGGTCTTGGCCCGGACGGAGTTCCCCGGGCGGCACCTCACCCGGGCGCTCGTTCTCCTGCCGATGGTGCTGCCCCCAGTGGTGGGAGGGATCGCCCTGTTCTTTGCTATCGGCCCTCGGGGCTTGCTCGGCCAGTACCTCGACGACTGGTTCGGAGTCCGCCTCCCCTTTACGACGCTCGGGACGATCGTCGCCGAGACTTTCGTGGCCATGCCCTTCCTCATCATTACGGTGGAAGCGGCACTGCGCGGCATCGACCGTCGTTACGAAGACGCGGCGAGCACCCTCGGGGCCGGCCGCTGGACGGTGTTTCGCCGTGTCACCCTGCCGCTCATCGCGCCGTCACTGCTCGCCGGTGCCGCACTCAGCTGGGCCCGAGCCCTGGGCGAATTCGGCGCCACCATCACCTTCGCCGGCAACCTCCAAGGCAAGACCCAGACCATGCCGCTGGCCATCTTCATCGCCTTTGAGCACGACCCCGCGACCGCAGTCGCCCTGAGCCTCGTGCTCGTGGCGATCTCGATCGCCGTGCTGGTCGCGCTGCGCGACCGCTGGTTCTTCGCGTGAGCCTCGACGCTGACCTCGATCTCCAGCTCGGCACGCTCAACCTCTCGGTCACCGTCGACGCCCAACCCGGCGAGACCGTCGTTCTCCTGGGCCCGAACGGGGCCGGGAAGACCACCTTGCTCGGCGCGCTCGCCGGGCTCCTCGCCATCGACCGCGGCAACATCACCCTCGACGGCAAGAGCCTCGACGACCCCGCACACAAGATCTGGGTGCCGCCGGAGCGCCGGCCGATCGGCGTTGTCTTCCAAGACAACCTGCTTTTCCCACACCTGAGCGCCCTCGAAAACGTCGCTTTCGGCCTTCGCGGCCACGGTGCACGACGAAGCGAAGCCCGCCGCGAAGCCCGCACGTGGCTCGAGCGCATGGGTCTGGCCGGACACGTCAACGCCCGACCCCGCCAACTCTCTGGCGGACAAGCCCAACGGGTCGCGTTGGCACGCGCGCTCGTCCGGTCACCCCGACTACTGCTCCTCGACGAACCTCTCGCCGCGCTCGACGCCACCACCCGCCTCGACATCCGCCGCGACCTACGAGGCCACCTGGACACGTTCGCGGGTCCACGCATACTCGTCACCCACGACCCCATCGACGCGATGATCCTCGCCGACCGTGTCATCGTGCTCGAACACGGCGAGACCACCCAAGCTGGCACGCTCCCCGAGCTCCGAGCCCATCCCCGCAGCGAATACGCCGCCAACCTCATCGGTGTCAACCTGTACCGCGGCACCCTCAACGGCGACCGCATCACCATCGACACAGGGAAAACCCTCGCCGTGGTCAACGACCACAACATCACTGGGGAAGTCTTCGCCACCATCCGACCCGAAAGCGTCGCCCTCCACCCCGAACAACCCACCGGCAGCCCCCGCAACACCTGGGTGGCAACCGTGGCGACCATCGACCAGTACGGACCACGCGCCCGAGTCGTCCTCAATGGCCCGATCAGCATCACCGCCGAGATCACCCAAGAGGCTCTCGTCGACCTCGCCATCAAACCTGACGCCCGCCTATGGGTGAGCGCGAAGGCCACCGAGATCGAGATCGATCCCTTCTAGAGCGTCCCGTCACATCTGGCATCGAGCGCGAGAAGCTCGTGAAACCGTTCCGCTCCCGACCCGGCCTGCTACGTGACGAAGACGCCGCCGTCGCGCAACACCCGGCGGACTTCAACCGCTACGACGGATTCGTGGCGGTCGACCACCAGGTCGAACGCGGCCCTCGTAGCCGCCCGAAGTTGAGCGGGCGATCCGCTAGTTGATGCCGAACGTGTCGATGTGCGACATGATGCGGTCAGCGTCGCGGCCGAGCCGTCGTAGTTGCTCTGGCGACAGCACGTCGATGACCAGCGATCGCACATGTGCCAGGTGTCCGGGCGCAGCCTCGGCGAGTGCTCGAAGGCCCTTCTCGGTCAGGATGGCATTCGTGAATCGTCCGTCGGTGGGGTCAGGCTCACGACGCACGAAGCCGCGCTTCTCCAGGCGCTCGACCAGGTGCGATAAGCGCGACAGCGACGCGTTCGTGACTTCGGCCAGCGAGCTCATCCGCATTGTCCGCTCCGGACTCTCGGAGAGCATGGCTAGAACCTGGTACTCGACCATCCTCAACTTCGAGTCGCGCTGTAGCTGCTGATCGATCGACCAGGGGAGCCAGGTCATCAACCGGACGACGGAGAGCCACGAGGCGAGCTCCGTGGCGGTGAGCCACTTCACGGGCGGTTCCTGAACCCCTGGGCCCCCATCAGTCATGCGATCAGGCTAACCAGTTGACTGGCCGCCTCAAGTGACTTCCAAGCTCGAGAGTCGCGCCGGCTCTGATCCTATAGCCATCTTTGAGCAGCCTGGGACGCCAGAAACTTGACGATTCAAGTAAATCGGTGTAGGTTCAAGACAACCGAGCCAGGAGGATGACGGCGATGAACGTGGCGCTCACCGGTGCAACAGGGTTCATCGGATCTCACGTGCTGACGGAGTTGCTGGAACACGGCCATGAGGTGACGGCGCTGGTCCGCGACGACGCCCAGGTGGACCCCGTTCGAACCCGCGGCGCGAAGGCCGCCGTGGTCGATCTCTACGATCGATCGGCGGTCGCGGGCCTGCTCAGCGCAGCCGACGCGGCCATCCACACCGCTAGCCCCGGTGACACAACCAGCGCCGATCTCGACTCCGCCGTCGTTGATGCGGTGATCGATGCCCTGGGAGGTACCGGCAAGCCCTACTTGCAGATCAGCGGTGGATGGGTCTACGGGTCCAACTCCTCTATCAGCGAGGACTCTCCCTTCAACGCGCCTCCGCTGGTGGCATGGAAGGAGCCGATCGAACGCCGGGTGCTCAGCGAACGCGGCATGCGCGGCGTCGTGATCGTCTCGGGCGTCGCCTACGGTGACGGCGGCGGAGGCGTTCCAGGGGTACTGCTCGGCTCGCCCCGGGACGACGTCGGCAACTTGATCATGATCGGCACGGGACAGCAGCACTGGTCGACCGTCCACGTCGCCGACCTCGCGGACTTCTTCCGGCGCGTCCTGGAAGACGAGTCGGCTCGTGGCTATTACGTCGTTGGCAATGGTTTGAACACAACCGTTGCCGAGCTGACGGAGGCGGCCGCAGTAGCAGTCGGCGCTCCAGGAGCGGTCCCTGGTTCCGACGAGGAGGCTCGCGCCCGCTTGGGCGACTACTTCGCCGAGGTCCTCCTGCTCGATCAGGGCATCGACGCGGCCAAGGCTCGAGCCGAGCTCGAATGGCGTCCGACCCGTCCTGGACTCGCTGAAGAGTTCCGCCACGGGAGCTACCGAAAGTGATTGGCCGTTGACGGCCGCACGCCGGAGCAGGCGTGACTGGCACGCCCAGGTGCGGCCCCGGGGTTCAGACCGTGCGGCTGGCGATGCGCTTCGGCCTCGAGGACACACGAACCAGTAGACATTCAGATGTCGGTTCCACTTACCGCGCTCGCTGTAGATGAGGTCGGCAACGGCAGTGAGCGGAGCGAGTCTCCAAAGGCTTCGCCCACCGCAGGTGATGAGCGCGGACGTGGGCGACCTCACCGCGGAACGGTGAACGTTGCGCGTATTGCTTGGACGATGGCGCGGAAGTGACAGCCGACGAGGTGGTCGTTGACGACCCCGAGCGATTGCATCGCGGCGTAGACGGTGGTCGGCCCGACGAAGCGAAAGCCGTAGTTGCGCAGCTCGGCGGAGAGGGCCGTGGACTCTGGGGTGGAGCCTGCGAGCCCGCCCATGCTGGTGGGCGGCCGCGACGCGCCCGGTTCGTGCTGCCATAAGAGAGCAGCGAGCGAGATGCCCCGCTCACGGAGCCCGACGGTGGCCTGAGCGTTCGTGATGGTGGCGCGGATCTTGGCTCGGTTCCGGACGATCTCCGTGTCAGCGAGGAGCCGATCGACGTCGGCGTCGCCGAAGCCGGCGATGACGGTCGGGTCGAACGATGCGAAGGCCCTGCGGAAGCCGTCCCGCTTGCGCAGGATCGTCAGCCATGACAGCCCGCTTTGGAACCCCTCCAGGCACAGCTTCTCGAAAACCCGGTCGTCCTCGCCGACCGGCCGGCCCCATTCCTGGTCGTGGTACGACTGGAGGTCGGGTGTCGACGCACCCCACGGACATCGGGGAAGCTTGTCTTCTCCGATCACGAGGTCGCTCATAGGGAACAGTCTGGCCTGACGGGACAAGGCCGCTTGCGCTACGGGGAGCCTCCCGAGGGTGAGTGGATTGCTGAGCGGCTCCACTCTCCCTCGGAGGCCTTCTTCATCCGCGGACCTTGCCCTCAACAAGGTCTATGGGCATCGCACCGAGGCGCGTTCGCAAGCAAGCGCTGCTGGTACGGCCTTCTCCACCCCGCTGGGTACTCGCAGCGAACGCGGGTACCGTCATGCGGCTCCTGTATCGCGTTGCAGGGAGGGCCCATGAGTTACGCCAGGCAGATGCTGGACGCCTCCCCAGGCACCTTCGACCTCGACGCCGGGGTCCTCGCTGTCGCCATCGAGGCGCTCATCGACTGCGCCCAGGCCTGCATCGCTGACGTCGATGCTGACTTGAGCGAGCAGAACGTGACCGAGATGGTCAAGTGCGTCCGGCTGTGCCTGGACTGCGCCGATGTCTGCACCGCCACCGTTGGAGTGACAAGCCGCCAGGCGGACTATGACGCCAACGTCGCCAGACCGCTGCTTGAGGCCTGCGTGGCCATCTGCAAGAGCTGCGGTGACGAGTGCGAGCGGCATGTCCAGATGCAGCACTGCCGGGTGTGCGGCGAGGCGTGCCGGCGCTGCGAGCAGGCGTGCCGGCAGCTCCTGGACGCCGTGAAATAGGAAGCCGGCGAAACTCGCCGCACTACCTCTGCTCGAAGCACCCGGTCCAGAACGTCCGGGTGCACCAGCTCAGAGGCAGAGCGGTGACGCATTAACCGGACCTCATGCCCGAAGAGCCGCTGCGCCCCCGGGTCGGGTAGACGACGCGTCCCTGAGCGTCGAGGACCGTGACGATGTCGCTAGAGAGCGCCACGAGCGCGCCAACTCGGGCCTCGTCACGGCCAAAGCCACCGACGACCTCGTGGTCCAACTGGCGCAGGGTCCGCGTGACCGATCGCAACTGAAGCGTCCTGTGGGCCACCAAAGGGGATTGAGTTGGGAGAGGTGTTCCGCCGAGGCCCCTCGGCGCGTTGACCGGGCCGCCGCGCCGCGACGTCCGTTCGATGGCGTGACCCGCCGGCGAGGCCCCTCCCTTGACAGGCAGCCGGTCGGCTGCCTATTGTAAGGCAGCCAAAGGGCTGCATGTTCGGAGATGGTTCGAGAGATGGATGCCGTGTTCCGCGCGCTCGCCGATCCGAGTCGCCGTCGCCTGCTCGACAGCTTGAACGCCCATAACGGGCAGACGCTTCGGGAGCTGTGCGCCGGCCTCGACATGGCGCGGCAGTCGGTGAGCAAGCACCTCGCGGTGCTGGAGTCGGCCGGCGTCGTGGCCACGGTTCGGCGGGGCCGGCAGAAGCTGCACTACCTCAACGCCGCGCCGATCGCGGACATCACCGAGCGCTGGATCAATCACTACGACCGATCGCGAGTCGAGGCCCTGGCCGATCTGAAGCGAGCACTGGAGGACACGCCCATGCAGAAGCCCGAGTTCGTTTACACCAGCTACATCCGCACCACGCCCGAGCGGCTGTGGCAGGCGCTCACCGAGCCGGCGTTCACCGAGCGCTACTGGGGCATGGCGTTCGAGACCGACTGGAAGACCGGGTCGACGATGATCCTGCACCAGCGGGGCGTGACGGTCGCCGATCCGGCCCAGGTCGTGCTTGAGGCCGACCCGTACCGGCGCCTGTCGTACACGTGGCACACGATGACGCCGGAGTGGGCCGAGGCCGTCGGCATCAGCGAGGACGTGCGCGCCCGGATCGCCGTCGAGCCCCGCTCGAAGGTGACCTTCGACATCGCCGAGGACGGCGACCTCGTCCGGCTGACCGTCGTGCACGACGGCTTTGAGCCGGGGAGCCGGGTGGCCGAGATGGTCGGTGACGGCTGGCCGCGTGTCCTGTCGGCGCTGAAGACGCTGCTCGAGACGGGCGACGCACAGCCGCCGTGGCCGGAGGACCGAGCGAGCGCGGCGACGTGAGCGCGGACCAGCACTCGCGATGAACCGAAGGAACGACTGAGGGAGGCGTTGGGATGAGGGACCACCGGACTGGGACGCGTGAGGAGTGGCAGGCGGCACGGGACGAGCTGCTAGCGATGGAGAAGGAGCTGACCCGGCGCAGCGACGCGCTCGCCGAGAAGCGGCGGGCGCTGCCGTGGGTGCCGATCGAGAAGGAGTACACGTTCGCGACGAAGGACGGACCGAGGTCGCTCGCGCAGCTCTTCGACGGGCGCTCGCAGCTGCTCGTCTATCACTTTATGTTCGGCCCGCCCTACGAAGCGGGTTGTCCGGTGTGCTCGTCGATCGCCGACAGCGTCGACGGGGTGATCGCGCACCTGAACTCCCGCGACGTGACGATGGTCTTCGCGTCGGCGGCGCCGCTCGAGAAGCTGCAGGCCTACCAGCGTCGGATGGGCTGGGGGTTCAACTGGGTCTCGACGCACGACAGCGACTTCAACGTCGACTTCGGCCATTCGTACACCGATGACCAGGCCCGATCGTTTCTGGAGGCCGGGGTGCCGCCGGTCATCGCCGAGGTCAGCGCGATGTGCGGGACGGACCCCGTCGGCTATCTGACGCAGGCGCCGGGTTTGACGGCCTTCGCGCTGGGGGACGGTGTCGTCCATCAGACCTACGCGACGACCGCCCGGGGCCTCGAGCCGCTGATGGGCTACTACGGCCTGCTCGACCGGGCGCCGTTGGGACGCCACGAGGGTGACCCGCCCGAGATGTGGTTCCGACGCCACGACGAGTACGCCGGCGCTGCTGGCTCGTCGAGCCGATGACCGTCCTCCCCCACGACACGCTCGCTCGCCCGCGGCCGTCGCTGGCGAACATCGCCACGTCGGTGGCGATGGCTGGGCTGGTGGGGGCCGCGTGGTTCTGGACGGTCGGCCAAGCCCAGCGGATGTCCATGGTCGCGGGGGTGGCGCAGGTGGGCCGCGCCATGCCCTTCGACATGAGCGGAGCGGCCTTCCTCGGGATGTGGGCCACGATGATGGTGGCGATGATGCTGCCGAGCGTGGCGCCGCTCGTGCTCGCGTGCTCGTCGTGGCGCCCACCACTCGCCGCCACGAGCTCGCGGGTCGTCTTCGTCGCGGGCTACCTTGCCATCTGGACGGCGACTGGCGTGCTCGCGCTGGTCGCGCTCCGGGCACTCGGCGGGGTCGGCCACGCCAGCGCGTGGGTCGACCGGGCGGGCGGCGCGGTGCTCGTCATCGCCGGCGCGTACCAGCTCACGCGCTCGAAGCAGGTCTCACTCCGCGTCTACCAGGAAGCGCTCCACGCACCCGCGACCTACGCGGCGGACGGTGGCCCCGTCGCGGCGGCGCGGGCCGGAGTGCATCACGGCCGGTGCTGCCTGGCCGGTTGCGGGGCGTTGATGGCCGTCCTGCTCGTCGTGGGAGTCATGAACGTCGGTTGGATGGCGGCCATCACTGTGATCTGCTTCGCCGAGAAGAACGGGCGTCATGGCGGCGCCATTGCGCGCTGGGTCGGGTTCGGTCTCCTTGGCCTCGGACTTGCCGTCCTGGTTCACCCGCCCTTCCTCACGGTGTAGGGCCAGCTAGGACTCGCTGGCCGCGACGTGGGCGTCGAGCTCGTCGAGCGGGATCGACACGGCGTGCTCGATGTGCCCGGCCGCGTACTCGTGCTCTGGTGCCGGGGCGGCTGCCCTGTTGGGCCACGGTGACCGGGCTTGTCCACCGACTTCGGCCCGGCCCAGGTCCGTGCCAAGTCCGCGGAATGTCGGAACAGCGTTGCGCACCCACGACAAACAACGACAAACGTATGCACAAGGTCAGCGCGAGACCGAGGCTCTGACCAGGGGCTTCGCGCCCGCCGGAAGCGCCCCTTAGAAGGCGACTTTCGGCGCCGGGATGCTCCTCTTTGGCGGCTACTCCGTTCAGGCCGGGCATGAGCCTGCCCCGGGCGTTCGGTCGCGTTCCATAGACGATCCGATATAGTGGCCCGGTGAGCGCGGGTGAATTGGTCCGCAGCGTCCGCCGGCGGCGAGGCCTCACGCAGGCCGAACTCGCCCGCCGTGCCGGCACGTCGCAACCGGTCGTATCGGCCTACGAGCGGGGCCGGCGCGACCCGACCCTGGGGACGCTCCAGCGCCTGGTTGAGGCTGGCGGCGAGCGTCTGCGGGTCGGCGCCGAAGTCGTGGCCGACGGGCCGGCGCCCGCCGGCAGCGTCGACGAGCACGCGCGGCGCCTCGTCGACGTCCTGCTGCTGGCCGAGGCGATCCCGGCCCGGCCGCGGCCGCGTGTGCTGCGGGCGCCGCGACTCCTCTCGTCGTGACGATGCCGACGTTGCCGGAGCGCGTGGTCGCGCTCGAGGGTGCGCTGTCGGAGATCCCGCACGCCTTCGGGGGCGCGCTAGCCCTGGCCTACTACGCCGAACCGCGGGCAACGATCGACATCGATCTCAACGTGTTCGTGCCCGCTGACCATTACGCGGATGTGGCCGCGCCGCTCATCGAGCTCGGGGTCGCCGCCGACGCGCCGGAGGCGCGAGCAGCCGTCGCACTCGACGGCCAGGCGCGCGTCATGTGGGACGGGACGCCCATCGACCTCTTCTTCGCGTATGACGCCTTCCACGATGCCGCCGCCGTGGCGCGCCGCACGGTTCCCTTCGCCGACTCGACCATCACGATCCTGGCGCCTGAGCATCTCATCGTGTGCAAGGCGGTGTTCAACCGGCCGAAGGACTGGGTCGACATCGATGCGATGCTCGACGCCGACGTCGCGCTCGACGCGGCCGAGGTGCTGCGGTGGGTCGGCCGCATCGCCGGCGACACCGACCCACGCTACGAACGGATCGTCGCGGTCTTGACGCGGCGTTGACGCCGCAATCGACGACCCACGAAATGATTTTGCACGTCCCGCAGCAGGCTCGCGAGGGCCGGCGGCACGGCTCTGATCCGCTTCCGGAGCGACGTGAGACATTGTCCAGACGCTCGGCTGTGGGGCAGCTATCCCTGACACGGACTGGCCAGAAGGATTCAGATCAAGAGTCCGTGTTCCCAACAGCACGGCCAGGGTGCGCTTCTGCGACTCATGGTCCACCGGACGGCCGCAGATCCCACAGCAGAGCAGCGCCCGCGGCAGGTACGGATGTGGCGCCCGGGGTGCGCCTTCCGAGCGGCGGGTCGATTGCGGCCAGCGCGCGTTGGTTCCTGAATCAGTCTTCGGGAAGGGCAGCAAACTCACGCTTGGTCTTTCTGTACCACCCCATTCCTGATATGGGATTTCTCCACCGACCCTTCATCTCCTTCAAGGCACTCTCGTGCGTTGCATCACCCCTTGCGACCATTTCCTTGAGATGTCGATCTTGCGCTTTTATCACCTCATCGGCGGCCACGCCATGGAGCGGAAAATCGCACGGTCCACCCAACTGCTTACAGGTCATTGTCTTCATAAGCCTCGCTTCCTCTCATCGTGTGCGACCGTGGACTCTTTGCAAGCCGCTCCAGCTCAGCAGCACAGACGACGACGCGGTCTCCAACTCATCGGTCTGGGCATCACTACTCGGCGCCGACGACCTTGAAGTCCTTGCTGACAAAGACGTGATGGGGCCAGTTGACGCCGATCATGTGGACGTTGTACTCGCCGTTGCTGAGCAGGACGACACGGTTGACGGTCCCTCCCGGGTAGGCGGCCAGCGCGGCGGTCTTGGCCTTATTCGCTGCTGCTCCTGTGATGAGCGTTCCTGTGCCGGGTGTGAAGTTCGCGGGCACCTGACCGACGACCGTGGCTGGACTTGGTTGACCGCGCTGGAACGGGATGACTTTCGCCAGCTTCGCCGGATTCGGGCTAGCCGACGCCCTGCCGCTCGGACTCGCGTCTGCGATCGCATATCCACCGCCCGCCAGCGCAATGGCCGCGGCGCCGGCAGCGATAGAGGTGGTGAGCTTGTGCCTGCTCAAAATTTGCTTGAGGGTCATGGTGGTTCTTCCCTTGCATCGTGGGTTGGTGGTTGATTCGAGTCTGCGATCAGACGGTAAGGGCCGGTTAAGAGGAACCGCAGGAGACAGCCCGTGGAGGACCAAGAATTCGTGAACGGGCCGGCGCGACGTGTGGAATCGCCCGGACGTCGCGGCCCAGGTCCCCGCGCGCGCACCTTCGTCAGCCGCTGCATCGCCCTCTTCGTCGCGACCTAGGTGTGATGACCAGGGACGTTGTTGAGGCGTCCCGGGTCCCTCGATGAAGAAAGCCTCCGAGGGAGGGTGGTGGGTCCAAACAAGCCACCCGCCCTCGGGAGGCTTTGATGCGCGCTAACGCCAGGTTGACGCCGCGGAGTCGATTGGCGCTGGTGGATCGGATCCGGGCCGGCCGCCCAGTCGCCGATGTTGCCGCGGAGATAGGCGTCTCGACGGCGACGCCCGTGACGCTCGTTCCGCCCTCGGATCCCGAGCACGTCTCCAGCTTCCTGAACATCCGTGTTGCCGACATCGCCGCGGTCTAGGAGCAATGGCGCGCTCGCGGCGCCGAGTTTCTGACCCCACCGATCGACCGTGGCATGGAGATCCGCTGGTACCTGCGCGACCCCGACGGGTACCTCATCGAGGTTGGCCAGTTGGTCGGGCGGCCCCACGACTGATCCGCCGACCGCGGAGACGGAATGGCGCGGCGACGCTGATTCGTCGGCCGCCAGGCGTCGGGCCTGTCTACGTTCGTGCGGTGCTCAGAGCGTCGGTCCGTCAGGTCTCAGCGGGCGTCTCGACCATGACCATCCACGGCGTGCCGAAGCGGTCGGTGCACATGCCGAACGCCGGCGAGAAGAAGGTCTCGCCCAGGGGCATCTGGACCTGTCCGTCCGTGGCCAGCGCGTCGAAGATCCGCTTGGCGTCGGCGGCGTCGGGCACCGAACAGTTGACGCACATGCCGTTGACGTGACCATCGAAGTTCCCGAACGGGTCGTCGGCGCCCATCAGGAGTGCCTCGTCGGAGGTCAACGCCGCGTGCATGATCGAGTCGGGCTTGGCGCCGGCCGGGGGAGGCCCGGCGTCGGCGGGGACATCGGCCATGGTGAGCAGCATGAGCTCGCCGCCGAAGATCGCCTGGTAGCGGGTGAAGGCTTCGCGGCAGTTGCCGGCGAAGGCGAGGTACGGGCGAAAGGCCATCGGTCGTCTCCTGGGGGTGCTGTCGGTCCGGGCGATCGGTTTGACTCCGCGAGGAGCGGGAACTCATCGGTGGACCCCGCACGAATGGGTCTCGGAGCTCGAAGCGGAGTTCGGTAGCACAACGTACGGCAGCGGACCGGCGCCATGGCTGCGCAGGCGCTCGCCTCGTGATCGCGGCGGAGAGCAGCCGCTCCACCCGCGTCTGCGGCCGTTGTCACCCCGTGGATCTGGATGAGAACCGCGGCCGCTGTGACCGGCCAAGAAGCGAGCCGCCGGCTCCGAGTGCGACCAGGGCCCACCCGATCTCCAGTCTCGCCGGGCGATGGCGTGGTCGTGGCACGGGTCACGGTGCTCGGAGTGCCGGCAGGAGCTCGGTTGCGGCCCAGGTGATGAACTGCTCTTGGGTGTCGCCGCCGACTTGTACCAGCGCGACGTGGGTGAACCCGGCGGCCTCGAACTCGCGAACGCCGGCGGCGTGATGCGCGGCCTCGGGACCGCACGGCATCTGGTGCGCCACGTCGTCCTCGCGCACGGTCCGGCTCGCCTGGTCGAACGACGCCGGGACCGGGAGCTCGGCGTTGACTCGCCACCCGCCGGTGAACCAGCGGAACTGATCCATGGCTCGCAGCAGCGCGGCGTGACGGTCGGGATCGTAGGACAGTGCGATCTGGCCGATGCGGGGCTTGCCGGAGCCACCGGCGGCGTCGAACAGCCGGCCGAGATCGGCGCGCGGCTCGACGGCGATCATGGCGTCGCCGTGGCGCCCTGCGAGGCGACAGCTGGCCGGCCCGGACACCGCGATTCCGATCGGCGGCGCGACCTCCGGCAGGTCCCAGACCTTCGCCGATTCGACGTCGAAGTGCTTGCCCCGATACGTGACCGTCTCGCCCGCCCAGAGGGCCCGGATGATCTCCACCGCCTCGGTCAGCATCTCGTGGCGTACACCCGCGATCGGCCAGCGTCCGCCCACGATGTGCTCGTTCAGGTTCTCTCCGGCGCCGAGCCCGAGGGTGAACCGCCCGTCGGACAGCAGCTGCATGGTGGCGGCCTTCTGCGCCACGACGGCAGGGTGATAGCGACGGATCGGGCAGGTGACGTAGGTCATCAACGGGATGTGGTCGGTCGCCTGGGCCGCCGCGCCGAGCACGCACCACGCGTACGGGGAATGGCCCTGCGAGTCGAGCCACGGGAAGTAATGGTCGCTGATGACCGCGAAGTCGAAGCCGGCTTGCTCGGCGAGGACAGCGTCGCGCACGAGCTGCTTGGGGCCCGCTTGCTCGCACATCATCGTGTAGCCGACCAACGTCATGACCCACCTCCGTCGTGCTCCAGCGCCCGGATGACGACGGTCAGATCGAGGTCTCCGAGTCCCTGATCGACGGCCTGTTGCCACTCGTCGGCCAGGCAGGCAAGGGCCGCGGACCGGCTCTCGCCCGCCGCGTCAAGCGCGAGGCGGACGTCCTTGAGAGCCAGTGACAGCGCGAACTCGGCCGAGAACTCGCCGGTGGCGATCCGGCGCAGCTTCGCCGCCTGCCAGGGCGAGACGAGCGGCCCCGGCCCGAGGGCGTCGATCACGGTGTCCGTCGCGAGACCCAGCCGGTGAGCCAAGGCCACGGCCATGGCGAGCGCCTCGTTCCCGAACGCGAGCCAGGTGTTGTTGACGACCTTCAGGCGGGATCCAGCGCCCGCTGGTCCGACCCAGATGGTTCGCTGCCCGAGCGCGTCGAAGAGCGGAGCGACACGCGGGCGGACCTTCTCGGGCCCCGACGCGAAGATCGTGAGCGCACCCTGCTCGGCCGGCTCCTTGCTTCCCGATACCGGCGCGTCGACCAGCGTCACGTCCTGACTCTCTGCCTCCACGACCGCCGTGACACGCTCGATGCCCGCCACTCCGATCGTGCTCATCTGCGCCCAGATCGAACCCGGGGCGAGCGCCGCGAGCATCCCCTGATCCCGAGCGATCGAGACGACGGCATCGGCGTCGGTGACCATCGTGACGACGATCGCGGCGCGGCGGGCGGCATCGGCGGCGCTCTCGGCGACGACCGCACCTGCTTGAGCCAGGTCACGGGTGACCTCGGGCCGGCGGTTCCACACGACCGTCGGGATCCCCGCGCGCAGCGCGCTGACGGCCATCCCGTGGCCCATCGCGCCGATGCCCAGCACCGCCACCGGCTCCTGCCTCGCTGCCATCGGCCCCTCCTCGGGCATCCGCCCCCGCGGCGGCGGGCCACCAGCGTCGCGCCGAGAACCCGACCGAGGAGAGTCCGCTCGCTCCGGGGGAGCCGCCAGAAATCCCGGTTGGAGACGGCGCGTCCTCGTCAGGCCGTGGCCGCTGCGGTGTCACCGGTCCGAGGCCGAGTTCCGAACGCGGCCGCTCGTGGCGAAGGCGGCGACGCTGCCCGCACCGTCGAGCCCGCTTGACAGCGTCGGGCATCTGATATTTGCTATAGCAAATAGCGCCTGTGCACCTCGGGACGGAGTCGGAGAGATGAGCGGCAGCCCAGAGCGGAAGCTGAGCACCGGGGCGTCGTTGGCCGATCAGGCGTACGCCGCGCTGCGGGCCGACATCACCGGCGGTCGCTTCGCTCCCGGGGAGCGGGTCACGGAGCGGGCCTTGGCGTCGCAGCTCGGGATCAGCCCGACCCCGGTCCGCGAGGCGATCGCTCGGCTCGAGCACGAGCGGCTCTTCGAGCGCGACGGTCGGGTGCTGAGCGTGGCCGCCCCCTCGATCACCCGGCTCCGCCAGCTGGTGCGGATCCAGGCCGTGCTGCGAGGGCTGTCGGCGCGCTTTGCCGCCGTGCACGGGTCGGAGACCGAGCTGGCCGAGATCGCGCGCGCCCACGACCAGGCACGACAGGTGCGGCGAGCCGACCGGGCCGTCGAAGACGTCGCCAGCGAGCTGTTGGCCCGGACCCGGGAGTTCCACGCCAAGATCGACGAGGCGTCGCACAACCCGATGTTGGTCGACATGATCGCGACGGCGACGGCGTTCGACTGGGCCTTTCGGCTCGAGGCGGCCAGCACCCTCGGTCCGCTCTACCCGGTCCGAGAGGCCTTGCGTGAGCACAGCGACATCGTGGTGGCGCTGCGGGCTCGCGACGGGGAGCGCGCCGAGCAGCTGATGGTCGCCCACACGCTGAGATCCGGCGAGGAGATGCTCTCCTTCGCCGGTGTCGGTCACGAGGCAGAGCCGGCGGCTCGTGCCTAGACCGATCGGCAGCACGAGAGCAGCCGACGGGGGAGCGCGCGACGCCCGTTCCCGGGTGGCCGGCGTCGGCTCGGCGTGCTGGCGAGCCGACGAGACCTCGCCGAAGTGATCACGGGTTCTTTCGCTACGAGCGGGTCCCGCCCGCCCGACGTCCCAGATCCTCGAGTCGCGAACGGGGGAGTCAGATGGTGATCAGGAGCGCCCACCGGGCGACGCGTCGACGCGGCGCGACGCTGGCATTCACGCTGGCGCTGGCGATCGTGGCCTCGACGCTGGCCCTGGTCTCGACCGCCGGCGCGTCAGCTCGAGGCGACCAGCCACCGGTGCCGCTCGCCACCCTCGTGGCCCGCTCCCACAAGGAGGGTGGGCTGACCATCTACGGCAACCCGCCGGCGCCCTACTTCAACCCCGTGCTCAGCGCCTTCCAGCGGCAGTACCCGTGGATCAAGGTCCAGTACTCGGACCTCGGAGACAACCAGGTCTTCTCGAAGTACGAATCCGAGCACGGCCAGGGGGCGGCGAGCGCCGACATCCTCATCGCGAGCGCGCCCGCGCTCTGGGTTCAGGCGGCTCAGAACGGCGTGATCCAAGCGGTGACGCCGCTCGGGCTCGCCCGCTTCCCGTCGTTCACGAAGCAGGGCCCGGGCCTCTTTGTCATGTCACCGGAGCCGATCCTGTCGGCGTACAGCGAGAAGCTCCTGCAGCCGTCGCAGGTCCCGCAGACCTACGCCCAGCTCGTGCAGGACGTGAAGGCGAACCCGAGCACCTACAAGCTGGTGTCGTACCCCATCACCAACCCGCTCGCCTACGGGGCCACCTACGGGCTGATCCACATCCTCGGAGCGAAGACGGTCTGGCGGGACCTCTCGGTGCTGGGGCCGAACACGAAGACCTTCGACGCCGGCCTCGACGGCCTCCAGTACCTGCTGCAAGGCGGCGCCTCGGTCGGGTACATCTCGTCCGGGCTGGCCCAAGGAGTCCTCAAGAGCTTCCAGGGCTTGGCCAACGACGTCTTCATGCAGGACGCGACCCCCCTCGTCCCGCGCGGCATCGCGGTCACGCGGGGCTCGCAGAGCCCGGCGTCGGCGCAGCTGTTCGTGGACTTCGTGCTCTCGGACGCCGGACAGCAGGCGCTCTGCGCCGCCGGCTTCGAGGCGTCGCAGAACGGCTTCACCCCGACGAACGGCTGCACCGCCAGCCTGACCCAGCTGTACAAGACCGTGCCGGCCAGCCACGTGTATCTCGTGCCCTTCTCGACGGACGTGCTCCGTCAGCAGCCGGCCATCACCGCCCGCTGGAACCGAGCCTTTGGCCGGGGCTGATGGCCCGAGGGGGCGCTCGCACCAGCCTGGTGACGACCGCGCCCGCTCCGGCGCGGCCGGTCCCGGGGATCCGGCGGCGCCGGATCCCCGCCAGCCCGGGCCAGGCGCTGGTCTGGGGACTCGCCGTGCTCGTCATCCTGGGCCCGCTCGTCCCGCTCGTCTACACGTCGTTTCGGAGCAAGCCGTACTACCTGCCGGGCGGCACGTGGACACTCGGCGCCTACCGGACGCTCTTCGCCGATCCCGAGTTCTGGCGGGCGGTCCAGAACACGGTCGTCTTCGCGGCGGTGGCCACCGTGCTGGCGGTGGCGCTCGGCGCGGGCTTCGCGATCCTGGTCAGCCGCACGAACATGCCGGGGCGCCGGTGGCTGGGCTGGGCGCTCCTCGTCCCGATCGTCACGCCCCCGCTGGCGCTGATCGTCGGCTGGTCGTCGATCTACGGGGAGGGCGGCTACCTCACCCAGCTCTTCGGCCGGAAGCTGGGACTGCCGACGTGGAACCTCTCGTCGCTCGGCGGCATGGCCGTGCTCGGCGCGGTGGTCGCGCTCCCGGTGGCGTTCCTCACCTGCCGGGCGGCCCTCGCCGGCTCCGACGGGTCGCTCGAGCGGGCGGCGCTCAGCGCCGGCGCGTCGCCGGTGATCGCCCTGCGTCGCGTCACGCTGCCGCTCCTCCGACCCGCGATCCTGAACTCGGCCATCCTGATCTTCGCGCTGCTGCTGGAGACCCTCGGCATCCCGCTCTTCCTCGGGACGCCGGCAAACATCAACTTCTACGCCAGCTACCTCTACAAGGGCTGGGTGAACGGAGCCACCCCCGACCCGCCGTACGTGAGCGCCGGCGCGGTGCTCCTGCTCGCCGCCGTCACGATCCTGCTGCTGCTCCGCACCAAGCTGCTCGGGTCCGAGCAGCGCTTCATCGTGACGAGCAGCCGCCGGTCCAGCGACACGCCGCTGGACCTCGGGCGGTGGCGCTTCGGCGGGACCGCGATCACCGGCGCGTTCGTGCTGCTGGCGAGCGTCATCCCCCTGGCGGGCCTGGCGCTGATGTCGAGCGTCAAGGAGCTCACCATCCTGGTGCCGCCCTGGCACCTGTGGACCGACGCCAACTGGCACGCCGTCCTCACCGAGGTGAGCCTGCGACGCTCCATCCAGAACAGCCTGCTCATCGCGGCGGTCGGCGGCGTCCTCACCGTGGTCTTCGTCGCGGTGGCGACCCTCGTCGCCCATCGGTCGCGCTTCGCCCTCCGACGGACGATGCCGTCGCTGTTGGTCTATCCGCGCGCCATCCCCGGCATTATCCTGGGCGTCGGGTTCTTCTGGGCGTTCCTCATCGTCAACGTCCCGGGCGCGTTCCTCCGCAACAGCATCTGGGGCGAGCTGCTGGCCCTCTGCATCCGCAACCTCACCGTGGCCTACGTCGTCCTCTACCCGAGCCTGGTCAGGATGAACCCCGAGCTTGAGCTGGCGGCCACCGCTTCCGGTGCCGGCTGGTGGACCACCGCTCGGCGGATCGTGCTTCCCGTCCTGCGGCCCGCGCTCCTGGCGGCGCTGGCGCTCATGTTCATCACCCTGCTCAACGACTACGACCCCGTGGTGTTCTTGCAGAAGACCGGGACCGAGATCCTGGGCGTCACCATGCTGCACTCCTGGGAGAAGGGCCTTCCCGGTCAGGTGGCCAGCCTCGCCCTCATCCAGGTCGTGATCGTCGGCGCCGTGCTCGCCGGTGCGGGGCGCGCGTTTCGGAGAGCGACCGTTGCCTGAGATCTGCCTGCAGGACGTCGTCGCCAGCCACGGAGAGAAGCGGGTCTTGGACGGCGTCAGCCTCCGGGTCCGAGACAAGGAGTTCGTGACGATCCTCGGACCCAGCGGCTGCGGCAAGACCACGACGCTCATGGTGATGGCCGGCTTCCACCACCCCCAGAGTGGGCGGATCACCTGTGGTGATGACGTGTTCTTCGACGGCGGTGCGCACCGGACGCTGGCCGCGGAGCGGCGCAACCTCGGGATCGTCTTCCAGTCGTACGCGCTCTGGCCGCACCTGACCGTCGCCGGGAACGTCGGCTTCCCGCTCCAGCTCCGTCGCACGAGCAAGCCGGCCCGAGCCGCACGCGTGCAGGAGGTGCTCGACCTGGTCGAGCTCGGCGACCACGCCGATCGGTACCCGCACCAGCTCTCCGGTGGGCAGCAGCAGCGGGTGGCCCTGGCTCGAGCCCTGTCCTTCTCCCCGTCGGTGCTCCTCCTCGACGAGCCGTTCTCCAATCTCGACGCCAAGCTCCGCGAACGGGCCCGGGAGTGGCTGAAGGCCCTGCAACGGGAGATCGGAATCACGACGGTGTTCGTCACCCACGACCAGCACGAGGCCCTCTCGATGAGCGACCGGGTCATGGTCATGGATGCCGGCCGGATCCTGCAGAGCGGAGCCCCCGAGGACATCTACGCGAGGCCCAACTGTCGCTTCGTGGCGGACTTCGTCGGCCAGTGCAACTTCCTCCCCGCCACGGTCGTCGGTGTCACCGATCGTGGATCACTCACGGTTGCCATCCCCGGGGTACCCGAGCCGTTCCCGATCACGACCGACCGTCACGCGCGCAGGGGCGAGCAGCTCACCCTCGCCCTCCGACCGGAGCGAATTCTGCTCGCACCTCCCTCCGGGACCGAGGCCGTGCCCACCGACGCCACCATCGCCGACGAGTCGTTTCTCGGCGACCACTACCGCTACCGGCTCGTCATCGCGGGCACCGAGGTGCTCGCACAGTCCTCCCACCGGGTCGTCGAGCCCACGGTGCGGGCGTGGATCCATCCGCGGGACCTCCGGGTCGTGGACTGAGGCGCACCGATCAGCAGCGGCCGAACCCGAGAGAGCGAGAGCGCCACGGTGGAGGAGATCCGATTCGTCGCCGCGCACGGAGCGCTCGGTGCCGGCATCGACGCGGCGTCCCTCGACGAGGCGCTGCAGCTCGAGCCGAGCTTCATCGCGTGCGATGCCGGCACGACCGACGCCGGCCCCTACTACCTCGGATCCGGTCAGTCGGCGTTCCCAGCCGAAGCGGTCCGCAGCGATCTGGCGATCATGATCGACGCCGCCCAGCGTCTCCGCATCCCCGCCATTGTCGGCTCCGTCGGCACCGCCGGGACCGACGGTCACGTCGACGCCGCCGTGGCCATCGTGGCCGACATCGCCGCCGAACGGGGTCAACCGCTGCGGATCGCCGCGATCTACACCGAGCAGCAGCCCGAGTACCTCACCCGAATGCTCGACGAAGGCCGCATCGCGCCCCTCGATCCCGCGCCGCCGATCACGGCCGACACCTTCACCGGCAGCGAGCACGTCGTCGCGATGATCGGCGTCGAGCCGCTCCAAGCCGCCCTCGCCGAGCGGCCGGACGTCGTGGTCGCCGGGCGGTGCAGCGACGCCGCCCTCTTCGCCGCCATGCCGATCGCCGAGGGCTTCCCCCCGGGGCTCGCCTGGCACACGGGCAAGATCGTCGAATGCGGCCCCATGGCGATGGTGCGACCCAGGCCCGGCGTGCTCCTCGCCAGCGTCGGCCACGACAGCGCCACCATCCGGGCGATCGGTCCCAGGGCCCGCCTGACCCCGCTCAGCGTGGCCGCCCACAGCCTGTACGAGAACGCCGACCCGTTCCTGTTCCCGGAGAGCTCGGGCACCTTCGACCTCACCGACTCGACCTATGAGGCGGTGGACGACCAGGTGGTGCGAATCGCCGGCACCCGGTTCCGCCCCGCCCCCCACCTGTCGCTCAAGCTCGAAGGCGCCCAGCTCGTCGGCTACGCCAGCCTCATCGTCGGCGGCATCCGCGACCCGTTCATCCTCCGTCGACTCGACCCGTGGCTCGACGGCGTCCGCGACCACATCCAGCACCTCGTCGACGCCTTCCTCGGCGATCGGATCTCACGCGCGCAGTACGAGCTGGTGATCCACCAGTACGGGCGGAACGCCGTCATGGGACGCCTCGAACCGGCACCGCACCTCGTCCCCCACGAGGTCGGCATCGTGCTCGAGGTCCTCGCCCCGACCCAGGAGCTCGCCAGCGTCATCGCACAGATCAGCCGGCAGCCGCTCCTGCATCACCCCATCCCCGAGTGGACCGGTGGGGTCACGACCTTCGCCTGCCTGCACAACCCGGCCCACATCGATCGCGGCCCCGTCTACCAGTTCAACCTCCACCACACCCTCATTCCCGAGAGGATCGGCGACGCCTATCGCCTCGAGACGACCGAAGTCGGCGGAAGCAATCGGAGGGTGAGCTATGCCGACGCTCGCTGATCTCGCCTCCCTCATCCGCAGCAAGAACGCCGGACCCTTCGAGCTCACCTTCGACGTCATGTTCGACGACGACGCGTCGTACGAAGCGGTCGCGCGTGCCGGGATCCTGAGCACCACCTTCTTCTCGAGCACCTACCGCTGCGCGCCACGACACGTCCGCATCTTCCACTATCCGACCGCCCGCGCCATCAAGGTGACGATCCCCCGCCCGAGCATCCAGGGCACCTTTGGCGATCCGGACCTCCACGGGTGCCAACAACACGCTCCGCTCCTCGATCTCCAGCTCGAGGAACCAGACCCGCTCCAGTAAGCGGCCACGGCCAGTCGCCGAGCGGGAGCGAACCGGAGCCGACGTCGAGCTCGTCATCCGGACGCATGCATTGGCCGTACTGCGGCATCCCACGCTCGCTTCGCCGCGGCCCGAAAATCGGGATCGACCTCGATGGCGATCGAGGGAAGATCGTCGCCGTGGACAAACGGGACATCAACCCCGCCGTCGCAGCTCGGATGGTGGCCGAACAGTTTCCGCAGTGGGCGAGTCTTCCCGTCGTGCCCGTCCCGCTCGACGGCTGGGACAACACGACCTTCCGGCTTGGCGACCGGCTGTGCCTTCGCCTTCCGAGCGCGGCCGCCTACGTCGCCCAGGTCGAGAAGGAGCATCGTTGGCTGCCCGTCCTGGCCCGCCGGCTGCCCTTGGCGATCCCCGAGCCGGTGGCGCTGGGAGAGCCCGGCGGCGGGTTCCCGAGGCCGTGGTCGATCTACCGATGGATCGAAGGCAACCCCGCGAGCGTCGACGGGATCGCGGATCTCAGCGTGTTCGCCGATGACCTCGCGGGGTTCCTCCACGCGCTCCACGCGATCGACGCGAGCGGCGGACCTCCACCGGGCCCGCACAACTTCTTCCGCGGCGGCCCGGTCGACACCTATGACACGCAGACGCGAGGGTCGATCGAGCGGCTCGCCGACGAGATCGACCCCGACGCCGCGACGAACGCCTGGGACGCAGCCCTCGCCAGCCGATGGGATCGGGAACCGATGTGGGTGCACGGAGACGTCGCCGCCTCGAACCTGCTCGTCGCCGATGGGAATCTGCGGGCCGTCATCGACTTTGGGTGCGCCGCCGTTGGCGACCCTGCCTGCGATCTGGTGATGGCCTGGACCTTCTTCGCCGGCGACAGCCGAGATGTCTTTCGGAGTGCGCTTCCGTTCGATGCCGCGACGTGGGCCCGTGGCCGAGGATGGGCGCTCTGGAAGGCTCTCATCACGCTCGCTCACGAGCGGGCAGGAGGCCCCGACGCGGAGGCCGCGGCACGCCGGTTTGGATGGCGGAGCGGCGCTCGCGAGGTCATCGACGCGGTTCTGGCCGATCACGGCCGCTCGGCATGATCCGCCCGCTTGAGCGTTCCCCGACCGTCGGACCCGAGCGTCCCGGCCCGCGGCGCGGGCCGGACGACACCGCTCGATGCCGGGAGCGTCGCCGGCGGCGCGCGGGCGCTGGCGCCGCGCGTGGCGACGGATCCACTCGACCGGGCGATGTCGGCCGCCCCCGCCTTGACGTCCGGCGTGAACCGGAGACCTGTGGGCCGGGCCGGCTGATACGGCGTCCGATCCGGCCGGAGCTCACGAACCCGGGGACCGCTGCGCCCGTTCGTGGTCTGGCTCGGATTGGGTCATCCCCGTTCGAGAACGCGAACATCGAGGGCCTCTGCCGCGTCGGCTCGAAGCGCACTGCTCGATCCGAGGCGGCGGCGTGGACCCTGCGGAGATGATGACGGTCACCGGGTTGCCCAGGTTGATGCGTTCCCGGATGTGGGCGGCGGGCGTGGCGCCACGCATCCGGCACCGGCTCGAGCTCGCCGAGTTGGCCGATCGGCGAGCGGCGGGTGACACGTCGTCGTGGGTCCGCGTATCGTCCATCCCTTTGGCAGGGCGTGAGGGCGGCCATGGCGAGGTGCTCCCAGGACCACAAGAACCCGGTCGGGCAGCAGTTCTGCGGCGAGTGTGGGGCTTCGCTCAGGAAGTCCGACGCCGGCCGCCGATCCGCTCGCGTCTCGGTCGTGGCAGCTGAACGCCCCGCGCCCAGTGAGCGCATGACGCTCGCGGACAAGATCGCCGCCGAACGCGTCCGTGGCACGCCGACCACGGTCGAGCCGGTGGCGACCGTGGAGCCAGTTCCCGCCGAGCCCGTCCCCGATCCCGAGACGGAGCCTGAACCTGAACCCAAGCCGACGACGGCGAGCCCCAGCTCTCGCAGCCCGACGTTCTGGCTCGCGCTCGGAATCGCGCTCGCCCCCCTCCTGGTCAGCGCGTTCACCGTGCTCACCGCCGGTCGCGACTTCCACGCGTACTCCGACGACGCGCTCACGGAGCTGAACATCCGTGACGTCGGGCACCATTTCGTCGAGGTGGGCGTGTTCAACCGGTTCGGGTGGCACCACCTCGGCCCCCTCTTCTTCTACGCGCTCGCGCCGCTGTACCGCCTCCTCGGAAGCAGGTCGTTCGCGCTCCTGATCGGGGCGGTGCTCATCAACGCCGCGACGATCGTCGGGATCGCGCTCGTCGCCCGGCGGCGGGCGGGCGACGGCTTCGCGGTCGCGGCGCTCGCGGGCAGCATGGTCGTGGCCCACTCGTACGGGGCTTCATTCCTTCGCAGTCCATGGACCCCAAACATCGTCGTGTTGGCCACCGTGCTGCTCGTCCTGCTGGCGTGGTCCCTCGCCGAGGCCGACATGGTCATGCTGCCGTGGGCGGCGCTCGTCGCGTCCTGGATCGTCCAGACCCACCTCGCCCCGGCGCCGCCGGTGGCCGCGACACTCGTCGCCGGTGTCGCGATCGGCGCGTGGCGGATTCGATCGATGTCCGCCCAGGAGCCGCGGGCTGCGATCGGGGGATCGCTTCGGCGCCGTGCGCTGGTGGCGGCAGGGGTGTTGTTCGTCGCGTGGCTCCCACCCCTGGTGGACGTCGTCACCCACGCGGGTGGCAACGTCCAGGCCGTCATCGACTACTTCCTCAACTCGCCCGGGGGGACGCTGTCCGTCGGGTACCACGTGGTCTCGAGCCAGCTCGACCTGCTGCCGCCCTGGCTCGGGAGCAACCCCATCCAGAGCGACCTCTTCCTCCACGTCGTCGAGCCTCACGGGGCGATCCCGTGGCTCGGGTTCGCGCTGCTTGGGGGCATCGCCCTGGCCTGGCGCACCCGGCAGTCGCCGGCCCTGCGCTTCGCGCTCATCGCCGCGATCGCCGTCGTCGTCGAGATCGTCGCCGTCGGTCGCATCGAGGGGAGCCCGTTCTTCTGGGACGTCCTCTACGTCCCCGGCACCGCGATGGTGGCCACCCTTGCCACGGCCTATGCGGTGTGGCGAGCGGTCGAAAGCCGGACCTCGTGGCCGTGGCTGCGACCGACGGTCACTGCGTTGCTCGTCGCGGCCCTGGCGGTCCCAGCCACCATGCTCGCGGTCTCGAGCGCCGACTTCGCCCATACCCGAGACGTAGCCGGGTCCGACGCGATCGCCGCCGCGGCGCCCGGGACACTCCGCTCGCTTCGCGACACCACCGGGTCCGTGCTCGTACGGGCCACGAACGGCCCGGTCGTCGCGTACCACGACCTGGCCGGGATGGTGCTGCTGCTCGATCAGCACGGCGTCCACGCCGTCGTCAGCCCGTCGCTGCACGTCTACTTCCCGAGCACGTCGATCCAGGCCACGAACAGCTTCAGCGCGACCGTCACGATCGTCCGGCTGCCCGACGTGTTCCGCTACCGGCCGGTGCGAGGAGAGCGACTCGCCGGAGTCGGTGGCAGCACCGACACGGGGCTCCAACGACTGGCGGTCCACGGGGGCTTCGCCGTGTTCGTCGCACCCGGGTCCAGCGCGGGCCGCCTCCGGCCCCGTCCGCCACGGAAGCGGAGCGTCGCCCCGTACTAGCGAGAAAGCGGGACGTTCTGTCGCTGACCGAGACCGCCGACGGAGACCGGTGCGCCGTCGGTGGCACGTCACCGGCCCGTGCTGGCCGCGACTCTCGGCTAGGAGGTCGCGCCGCGGCTGGTTTCGACCACCACGTCGTAACGGTCGACGTATCCCGCGAAGCGTTGCGCCAGCTCGCCGGCGTCCAGCTTGAACTCGGCGAGGTCGTAGCGGTGGGTGCCGAACTCGCCCTTCGGATGGGCCTCGACGTATGCCGCGACGGCATCACGTGCTGATCCGTCGAGCTCGTCCCCGGTGGCGGCGTAGAGCTCGGCGACCACGCGCAGCGGATCCCGGACGAGGTCGGCGTACTGCACGTCGACGATTGGGTGCTCAGGGTGCGCATCGCGGAACTGGTCGATGCGCCGTACCGACTCCTCGAGCATTGCGGTCCAGTGCTCGGCGATGTAGGCGGTGTGATCCGCGTCGGTGAACGTGCCGGAGAGGTTGGTGATCAGGCTGCACACAGACGCGCAGAGGACGACGGGGTCTCGGTGCAGCAGCACGAGGCGCGCGTCGGGGTAGACGGCGGTCAGCGCGTCGAGGGCAATCGCATGGTGCGGGCTCTTGAGCGTCCACCGGCCGCGCACCCCGCCGCTCTGCAGGACCTGGAGCGCCGAGCGGTGGTAGCGGTACGCGGAGCGGTGATCGGTGCCGAGCAGCCACTCGCTGTACGTCGGGACGTTCGTGATCGCCTCCCACGAGAGGCTCTTGAAGTCCTGGCTCATCACCGCGATGCACTCCGTTGCGCCGACGGCGTCCTCATGGTGGATCGCCTTCATGCGCGGGTTGAGGTCCTCGAGCATGGCGGTGCTCAGCCGCGCCGCGTCGACGCGAGGGCCGGATCGGAGGTTCGCCGGCGTCGGCGGCGGGACGCTGTCATTCGCCTCCCACCGGAGGAGGGCACGGTTGCGAGGGTCCTGATCGAGCAGCTGGCTCAGGAACGTCGTTCCGGCTCGGAACATGCCGATGACCACGAGGGGCGCCTCGATGCGCTCGCCGGCGACCTCGGGATGTCCGTGGATCCAGTCCCAGAGGCGCAGCCGGTTGCCGAGGCTGCTCACGACGGTGCTCCGGACGGCCGCCACCCCCAGCTCACTGAGCCGCGCTTCGTCGTTGATCGACTCGCAGAGGACCTCAAGGCCCTCGCGGAAGTCCGGGGGGCCGAGGTCCTCCAGGCCCTCCTGCGAGCGCGCCTCGGTGATGAGGTCCTCGGCGACGAGTTCCGGCATGCGTTCCGACGACTGCTAGCCGCGGGACACGTCGACCACGGTGCGGCCGGAGGTTCGACGCTGCTCGTGGTCCTCGAGCGCCTCGGGCACCTCGTGCATCGAGACTCGCCGCCCGATGACCGGACGGATCGCGCCGGCCGCGACGAGCTCCAGTAAGGCGCCGTGCACGTCGCGCCCGACCGCCGGTGGGAAGGTGTTGATGCCGAACTTTCGCAGCTCGATCGGCATCTCGGTGTAGCCGACCATCACGCCGAGCACGGAGAAGTTCCCCATCGAGACCCTGCGGAGGGGACGCCCGGTGAGCCCCGACTGCGGGTCGTCATTGAAGCCGACCGGCACGTAACGACCCTCGCGCGCGACGCAGGTCCAGATCGTCTCCGTGCGGTCGCCGCCGATCAGGTCAGCGACGACCTCCGCGCCGCGGCCCTCGGTGAGGTCCATCACGCGATCGAAGAGGTCGTCGCTCGTGTGGTCGATCGCCGAGGCGCCGAGGTCCTCGCAGAGTCGAGTCTTCTCGGGACCTCCGGCGATCGCGATCACCCGGGCACCGGCCGCCACCCCGAGCTGGATCATCGCGGTCCCGACCGCGCTCGCCCCACCGACGACGAGCAGCGTCTCGCCCGGTTGCAGGCCTGCCCGCTTGTGGAGCGCCAAGTAGCCGGTGTGGAAGGGCAGCGTGAAGGCGGCCGCTTCGATGTCGTCGAGCTCGGGTGGTGCGTCGAACACGCTCGACGACGATGAGATGGCGGCCTCGGCCATGCCGCCGAAGGACTGGTTGGTCATGGCGACGACGCGGCGGCCCATCCACTCCTCGGCGCCGGCGCCGACAGCGTCCACGACCCCGCACACGTCCATCCCGAGGGTGAACGGGACCTGCCCCATGACGCTGGCGACGGTGCCCCGACAGCGGGCGATGTCGCCGAAGTTCAGGGACGCGGCGGAGACGGCGATGCGCACCTCGCCGGGCCCCACCTCGGGGATCGCAATGTCCTCCACCTCGAGCGCGTCCGTCGGCGCGCCGTGTCGAACGACCCGGACTGCCCTCACGGCTGGCCTCCTCGCGACTCACCCGAGACCGGCTCGAAGGTAATAAGCAAGGGTGCTTACGTCAAGCGGGGCCCGGCGCAGACATCGCCGCCGCTGACATCGCGACCAGGTTCTGCACGAAGGCCTCGTACTCGAGCTGGCGACGCCCCGTGCGGCGGCCCCCGCCGAGCGCGCGGGCGCGGTCGGCCACCGCCCGCAGGATGAACGTGGTGATCAGCGCCAATCGCTCGACCCGGACCTCGTCGCTGACGTCGGCCATTCGGCTCGCCAGGAGCGCGTACACCTCGTTGCCTCCGGTCCGGGCCAGGACGGCCTGCAGCTCGCCGCTGAACTGGGCCGGGTCTTCACCCGCCAGCTCCGCCACGATCAAGAGGCAGCACCGCCCCCTCCACCCGCGCTCTGCCAGCTCCGCCGCGGGCCGCACGATGGCCTCCATCACCGCAGCCACATCGGTGTCCGGGCGACGCGAGGCGATGTCGAGGAGCTCGCCTTCACGACCGGCGAGGAAGGCGGCGTGACGGTCGATGACCGCGCACAGCACTCCATCACGCGAGCCGAAGTGGTAGTGAAGTGCGCCGCGGTTTCGCTGTCCGGCCTTGCGAGTGATCTCGATGAGCGAGGCGTTGAACACGCCGTTCTCGGCGAACGCGCGAGCGGCAGCGTCCAAGAGCTTCTGCCGCGTGTCAGAAGCGTCCGGCGGCACCGAGCGATCCTACGTTCGGAGGATCGCGGGCGCGGCCGTCGCCAGGCGCGCGATCAAAACCGTCGACGCTTCGCCCGAGCCTCCTCGGTCATGACCTCATGCACACTGCACGGCAGCCCCATCGAACGACGAGGAGGCGCTGCGACAGCAATCGCTAGGGCGCGTGGCCGCGCCGGGCTCACCGAGGTCGCGCGTCGTCCGATCTGCCTCTGGACGCGGTCGCGGTCTCGAAGCCGCCATTGCAGATCGAGCGACCCGCCCGGTAGGTGCGCGGCTGGGGAGCGCCCACCCCGCATCGCGGCCGTGCTCCGCGACGGACCCGAGGTGCGACGGGCCGACACGAGGACCCTGCTCGTGTGGACAGCCTCGGACGCCAGCGTGCACGACTCTCGTCGGGGGTGGAGGCCCGGATGCCGCACCTGACCGCGGGAGCGACGCGTCCGACCCGGAGAGGTCCAGATCGCGTGTGCGGAACGGGGTCCTCCTCGCCGGCCTCGCGTTGGTCGTCGTCGCCGGCATCGTCGTCGCCCTGGTGCTGACCCTCGGGAGCGGGGGGACGAGTGATTGGACCACCGAAACCCGGTGGACTTTGACCGCGGACCGCGCGTTTCCCCATATCTGCACCGGGGACGCCACCCCCTACAACCAGTGCTTCTGCAAGTTGTCGCTCATGAGGACGATCTGGCGCTCGCCGATGGACGAGTATCACCGGAAGCACACGCCCGGGGACGCTCTCCTCGCACGCGCCCAGCTTCCGTTCTGTGTGAGCAGGTTCCGTTAGTGATCGTCGACGCCTGGCGGCGTGGAGACGGGCGGGCTGGCCAGGTGCGGGCGTACGGTGCTGAGCCGACGGCGGAGTAGCTTGCGCCAGCACCTACAGCCATCGGTAGCGCGCTCCGATCGCAGCGGACGGTGCGGCTCCATGCCGGCGTGCCACCGCGGCTCGCCGGTCAGGACGCCGGCGGCTCCCCGCCTGCCCCATTGAGGAACTCGAGCAGGACGGGGTGTCGCTGCCCGAGCGCATCGACGTCGGCCGGCTCGACGTCGGCCGGCTCGACGCCGGGCCACTCGGTGCTCGCGCCCAGGTGCCAGCGGCCACCAGCCGCGAGCCGCGCCGCGTGGAACGTGCCGCCGGCGATGAACAGCTGGCACCGCTGCCCCGCGACGAGGTCGTGCCCGACCACCTCGATGGTGTGCGTGCCGTCGTCGAAGAGCGCCAGCACCTCGAGGGGGTCGCCGAGATAGTGGTGGTAGAGCTGATCGTTGCGGATGCGGTGAGGCTGCACCGGTCGTTCGGGTGTGACGAGGAAGATGAGCGCGGTGCCGACGGGGCGCCCGTCGGCGAACGGGGCGGGTAGGCCACCGGGCGCGATGCGCGCCGGGCTCCGGTAGGTCTCGGCGACGAACCCGCAGGTTGGATGGGGCTCGAGGTGCAGCAGCTCCCGGAGTTGCGCCGCGCTCAGCCCGTCGCTCATGTCTCCAAGGTGCCATATGGTCCCCGGGAGGCGGCCCGTTCGATGCGCGCGAGCCCAGGGCCGGGACGCGAGCTGCCGATCCGGGTCGGCTCGGGGCGTGCTCGAGCCCAGGGCCGGATTGGGAGCCGCGCCGTTGGACCCGGGGCGGCGAAGGGCCGAATGCGCACCATGACGTGTGATGCGGTGGGCGGAGCGCGACGGCTTGTGCGATCGCTGGCCGTGGCCTCGCGACGTTGAAGGCTCGGGGGCCACGGGCGCGGTGGCAGCCGGTCGGTGTGTGACCGGACTCTGTGCTCGGAGGGCTCGTCTGATGCAGCCAGTGTCGTGTTGGTTGCCTCAGGCCGCGCCTCGAGCCAGCCGTCCCGCCGTCGCGATGCGACCGCGGTCGTGGGGTCGCCTCATGAACAGGATCAGGCGATCCACGTCCAGCTCGGACAGGCCACGTCGCCCGGCCGAGTCGGCGTTGAGCCAGGCGTCATCGAGCTCGGTGAAGACCGTGACCAGGAAGCGAGATGGATCGCGACCTGCGACCGCGTGGGCGGAGCGTGCGATCTCGAGCAGCTCGCGTAGCCGCGGATGCGCCGCACGCGTGTTGACCCCGTCGCCG
>DASZJD010000057.1 GCA_035948415.1 Acidimicrobiia bacterium
GATCACCGGCGCCGCCGCCACCAGCGCCGCCCCCGCCACCACCAGATCCAACAGCCGCTTCACCACCAGCTGCCAGCGCCCCAACGACACCGGCTCCACATAGAAGAACGGCTCATGCGCCAACGGCAACGGCCGCAGCCGCTGGATGTTGACGCCGCGCAGCCCGGTGCTGAGCTGGACGTGCGAGCGCGCGTTCAGCAGGTCCTGCACGGCCCGGTTCAGGGTCGGCGAGTCGAGGGCGCTCGTGCACACGATCGCGCCCGTGGCGCCGACGGCCGCGAGCGCGGGGACGACCTCCTCGACGTCGCCGCACCACCGCTGCCCGTACTGCTCGGCGGTCGCCGGGTCCCCCACCACGCCGACGGGCTGGTACCCGAGCTCAGGGTGACACTCGAGGAGGCTGTTGATCTCGACGCTGCCCTCGCCGCAGCCCACGAGCACCACCGGTCGCAGGTAGTCCCCGTCCCGCCGGCGGCCCGCCAGCCAGTTGCGGTAGCCGGCCCGGGTGAGGGCGCTGAAGGCCAGCGCCAGCGCGGCGCCGAGCACGACCTCCTGGTTCGTGACCCGACCATGGAGGAGGGCGACCGACGCCAGCCCGACCGTCGCCAGCAGCACGCAGGCTCGGGCCAGCCGGGTGTGCTCGATCGAGCGCAGGCTGCAGACCCGGGCCCGGTAGAGCCCGAGGGCGCCGTAGAGCAGCAACCCCACACCGGTCAGCGCCACGACCACGGCCACGGCGACGAGGGCCGACCGGTGCGCGGGACGGACGAGGAGCTCGCTCACTGTCCACGCCACCGCCAGCGTCACGGCGTCGAGGCCGACCAGGAGGTCGCGGAGGAACGGCGAGCCCTGGACCGCGGTGTCGCCGGCGTCGTCGCCGACCGACAGGAGGCCCGGGACCGCCGCCGCCTGCACGCTCATGGCCGGGCTCCGGGGCCGGCGGCGACCCCCAGCCGGTCGTGACCGCGCTGGGGGTCAGACCGCGCGCGGAGCGTGGTCACCCATGGACGCGATTCGCCGCCCATCGGATGCGCCTGGGCGCCTTACGGCGTGACGTCAGCGCGCCGGCCCAGGCGGACCAGCACGACGCCCCCCACCACGGCCACGAGGCCGAGGCCCAGCAGCAGCGCGATGTTCCCGCCCGTGAAGGCCAGGGAGCCGCTGCTCTTGGAAGAAACCACGTGCGGTTGCGCCGCAACGGTGACCGGCGTGCACGGGTGTGCCTGGCACGGGTCGCTCGTCGGCGACGTCGGGTAGTCCGTCTGCGCGAACGCTGCCGCCGGTGCGAACACCGCCAGCATCAATCCCGCCACTGCGAGCGGTCGCCCCACGGACCGCAGAAAACGTGCGCTCATCACATGTGCCTCTCTCAACCCTTCACCCCAGCCATTCTCCGGGGTGCGCCCCACTCCAAGAAGGAGTCTCGGAGAGGATGCTACCACGGAGCGTGACCACCGCGCCGCAAGGCCTACCACGAGAGGTGTTCGACCCGGGCGTCGGTCACCTTGAGGGCCCGGAAGTGCCAGGTGGTGGCGGGGAGCCGGGCCGAGGGCTCGACGGTCACGGCCCGCAGGCCCGGGGGGAGGCGGAACGAGGCCGTGAACGAGACGGTCTGGTCCCGGGCCACCTGGAAGTAGCCGACCGCGGCGGCCACCGTGGGCCCGTCCGCCCCCGCGACCAGGGCGGCGCCCGGGCCCTGCAGGCTCGGCACGGTCGAGCCTCCGGGCACATTCAGGCCGAGGACCCCCTGGTAGACGCCCTCGGCGGCGCCGCCGCCCGGGTATGGGCCGGCGACGTACCCGGCGAGGTCGGTGGGGGCGGCGTTGTGGAGCCGGACCGTGATCCGGGCGTCGCTGGACCCGTCGGAGCGGGCCCGGACCCCGAGGGTGGCGTCGGCCTCGAGGAACTGGTCGAGCTTGTTGCCCCCGAAGTTCAGGATGGAGAGGGACAGGGAGTCGGGCTGGAGCTCCCCGGCGATGCCCGCCGCCTCCCAGGCCCGCTGCTCGGCCGGGTCTCGGGCCCAGGCCAGGACGTGCCGCCCCTTGCCGGCGTCGGCCAGCTGGCTCACGAGGGTGGGCCCGTTCCAGGGCCGGTCGGTGAGGGCGTGGACCGACGCCTGGGCGATGCCGCTGAGCTGGTCGCGGCGGTCGGCCTCGGATACCGGGGTCGCCGGCACCCCTGCGTACTGGCCGAGGAGCAGGTAGGAGACCACGTCGCCCGCGGACACCTCCTGGCCGCCGGCGCTCACGGGCCCCTGGGCGGCCAGGATGGCCGCGAGGGCGTCGGCGTCGACGGCGAGCACCCCGTCGACCCGCTGACCGGTGGCGGCCTCCCACATCTGGGCCGCCAGCGGGGCGGTCACGTCGAACCGGGGGCTCGTGGCCAGGTTGCGCCAGTGCTGGCTCGGGCCCACCCAGCCCCACAGGGGCGCCAGCGCCGGCGGGACGGGGACGGCGCCGGCGGGCAGGTCGTGGTTGGCCGACGGACCCATCGGGCCCATCGTGAAGGTCCCCCCGCCGAACGTGGCCACGCCGGCCGACAGCAGCATGCCCGATCCCGCCCGCATCTCGCCGTTGTTGGCCGCGAGCACCAGGTAGTGGCGCGGGCCGCGCAGCACCCGGGCGGCCGCGCTGGCGAGGGCCTCGGCGTTGGCGACGGCCTCGCGGAGACGGTGCAGCCGGTCGAGGAACCGGGTCCGAGCGCTCCCGAGCGGACCGACGAGGAAGAAGTCGGGGCCGGTGCTGAGCTGGTTCAGGTCCTGGTTGGCCCGACCCGCGATCGCGGCCACGCGGTCGAGGAGCGCGAGCCGGCCTTCCGGCGTCGCCGGGCGCGTCTTCAGCGCGGCGGTGCCGTCGCGAGCGGCGCGCGCCCCGACGGCGGCGACCCGGTCCGCGGCCGCGGTCAGCGCGCGGACCGCGTCGACGTTGCCGCCGGCGAGCGGCACGATCGACCACGGCCGCAGCACCAGGCTCGCGGCGAGGCGGTGGGCGCTGGCGAAGTCCCGCTCGGCCGCCTCGAGCGCGCCGAGGCCCTGCCCCCGCAGGAGCGCGTCGGCGGTGAGCTGGCTGCGGACTCGCTGCAGCCGGTCGAGGCCGGCGCTGACGCGCTGGCGAGCCAGGAAGAGGAGCACGCCGGTCGCCAGCAGCCAGACGACGAGGAGCACGATCGCCACGCGGACCGCCCGCCGGACGCGCGCGCGCGTCGCGGGCCCGACGTCTGGAAGCACCGACGCAGTGTACGAGCGCGCTCCCCGAATCCCGCGGCTGCTCGGGCACCGTCGATAGCCTCGACGCCGGTGACCCCCGACGAGCCGACCTCCGCGAAGGTCACGCCGTTCCTGCTCCGCGTCGCCGACACGATGTGCCCGCGCCGACTCGCGCGCGAGCATCGCGGGGAACCCGGCACGCCCGACCCGGTGAACCGCGCGCGCGTGCGGAACGCACTGCTCGACCGCGTGCGGGCCTGGCACGAGACCGGCTCGTGGACCGAGCCGGTCGGGCTCTTCCCCGAGGAACGGGCCCTCGTCGTCCACGCCGCCGGCTGGTACGCGCGGCGGTTCCCGGACCCGGTGGCGACGGTCACCCTGCCCGCCGACGCCCCGACCCTCCTGGCCAAGCGCCAGGTGCTCCTCGGCGGGTGGGTAGACCTCGGGGTCGTGCGGCCGGACGGGCACCGGGAGCTGCGCCAGCTGACCTGGGGGCGGGAGCCGGCCCCGTCCGACCCGCTGGCGGTCCCCGCGGTGCGCCTGGCCGTGCTGCGCCTGGCGTGCCTCGACTGGCTCGACGAGGACCTCGACGTGTCGTGGTCGAACCTCCTCACCGGCGCCGTGGCGCGGGCTCGAGTCGGCCCCGACCGCCTGCCCGCGCTCGCCGACTGGCTCGACGAGCGCCTCGCCGTCGTCCGGGCACGCGAGGACGAGCACACCGTGAGCCCCGGACGCGACTGCGCGACGTGCCGCCACGTGCCGCGCTGTCCCGAGCACGAGGTCCGGGCGTCGATGCTGACGCGACGAGACGCGCTGGTGCCGGCGATGCTGGCGCTGTCGCCGAGCTCGCTCGATTCCTGGCACCGGTGCCGCCGCGAGTGGCGCGACCGCACCCTGCTCAGCCTGCCGGCGAGCGACCTCGAGGAGGGCACCGAGCACGGGCTGCTCCTGCACCGGCTCCTCCACCTCCTCCACCGCACCGGGTCGTGTCACGACGAGGCCCACGTGCGGGAGGTGCTCGTGGCGCACGGCGCTGACACCCGCACCACCGAGGAGGTGGAGCGCCACGTCACGCGCTGCCCGATCGGCGCCGACGCGGTCGGCCACGAGGTGGAGTGGGCTCGCGCCCATCCCGGGCCACCCGTCTTCCTCGCCACCGCCCGTCTCGACGCGGTCTGGGTGCACGACGGCGTCCTCGACGTGCGCGACTACAAGGCGGGGCGACGGGCCGAGCTGCCGCTCGAGCACGACCGCCGAGCGCGCCTGCAGGCCTGGGTCGCGGCGCCGTACGCGGCCCGGCACGGCCTGCGCCTCCGGCTCCGCTACGAGCACCTGGCGACCGAGGTGCTCGAGGACCCCGAGCCGTGGGAGCCCACCGACGAGGACCTCGCCCGCGTCGGCGATGAGCTGGCCGCCACGGTCCACGACATGCTCGCCGAGCGGGCCTTCGCCGGCGTCGCCGACGCGCCGGTGTGCCGCCGCTGCCGGTACCGGTCGATCTGCGACGAGAGCGCGGCACCGGGCGTCCCCGCGTGGCCGGCGGCCGACGCGGCGTCGGGCGAGGCCGCCGACCCGGAGCCGCAGCCGGTCGGACCGGGAGCGTCGCTCGAGTGACGAGCCCACGCGCGGCGGTGATCGTCGGCGTCGGGCAGGCCGAGCAGCGGCCCGACGACCTGCCCGCCGCGCTCGAGCCGATCGACCTGCTGGCGCGCGCGGCCCGGTCGGCCGAGACGGACAGCGGCGCCGCCGTCCTCGCACGCGTCGACACCGTCGCCGTCGTGTCGATCATCTCCTGGCACTACCCCGATCCCGGCGCGCTCCTCGCCCGGCGTCTTGGCCTCGAGCGGGTTCGCCGCACGGTGACGTCGACGGTCGGCGGCAACAGCCCGCAGCTGCTCGTGAACACGCTGGTGCCGGAGATCGAGGCCGGCCGCGCCGACGTCGTCCTGCTCGGCGGGGCCGAGTGCGTCTACACGCGCTGGCGGGCCCGGCGGGAGCCGAAGACGAGGCTCGACTGGACGACGACCGACGACCCGCCGTGCGCCGTGGTCATCGGCGACGACCGCGCCGGCAGCAGCGCCGACGAGCTCGCGCACGGCGCCGCCGCGCCGACCCAGGTCTACCCGCTGTTCGAGACCGCGCTGCGGGCCCGCGCCCGTCGCAGCGTCGACGACCACCAGGTCGCGGTCAGCGAGCTCTGGGCCCGCTTCAGCGCCGTCGCGGCCGAGAACCCGCACGCCTGGTCGCGCCAGCCCTTCACCCCGGAAGCGCTGCGGACGGCGACGCCCGACAACCGCGTGGTGTCGTTCCCGTACCTGAAGCGCATGTGCGCCAACATCGACGTCGACCAGGCCGCCGCGCTCGTGCTGTGCTCCTACGAGGCCGCCCGCGCCGCGGGCGTCCCCGACGACCGGCTCGTGTTCCCGCGGTCAGGCGCCGACGCCCACGACCACTTCTTCGTGACGCAGCGCGAGACCCTCGACGCCTCGCCCGCCCTCGGCGCCGCCGGCCGCGCCGCCCTCACCGCCGCGGGCGTCGCCGTCGACGACGTGGCCCGGTTCGACCTGTACTCGTGCTTCCCGTCCGCGGTCGAGGTCGCCATGCGGGAGCTCGGCCTCGGCGGCGAGGCCGCCGGTGACCGGCGTCCGCTCACCGTCACGGGCGGGCTGGCCTTCGCCGGGGGACCCGCGAACGACTATCCGACCCACGCCGTGGCGGCGATGGTCGACGCCTGCCGTCGGGACCCCGGGTCCCTCGGATTCGTCAACGCCATCGGCTGGTACATCACGAAGCACGCCGTCGGCTGCTACTCGACCACGCCGCCCCCCGACGGGTTCGGGCGCGTCGACCCGGCCGAGACGCAGCGCGCCGTCGACGCCCGGCCGGGCCGCGAGCCGGCCGGCAGCTACGAGGGACCGGCCACCGTCGAGGCGACCTCGGTCGGATACGAGCGCGACGGCACGCCGTCGCTCGCCCTCGTCAGCACGCTGACCCCCGCCGGGCGGCGCGCCCTCGCCAACAGCCGCGACGCCGACGTCCTCGCGGACATGACCGCGCGGGCGTGGGAGGGTCGGGCGGTGACGCTCCGCACCGACGGGACGACGAACCAGCTCGTCCCGTGACCGCGGCCGCGGCCCGCGGGGGCTGGGCCCGGCCGCTCGGACGGGGGCTGCGGGGCCGCTGCCCCCGCTGCGGACACGGCGGGCTCTTCCACCACTGGATCCACGTGGCGTCCCGCTGCCCCCGCTGCGGCCTGGCGCTCGCCGGCGACGAGGGGGCGTGGACCGGCGCGGTGGTCCTGAACCTCGCGCTCACCGGCGCGCTGTTCACGGTGGTCCTCGTCGTGCTCGTGGCGTCGACGGCCCCCGACGTGCCGGTCGGGACGCTCCTGGCGGTCCTGGTGCCGATCTCGCTCCTCGGCCCGATCGCGTTCCTCCCCGTCTCGAGGACGCTCTGGGCCGCGGTCGAGCTCGTCCTCGAGCAGCTCTGAATCAAGGCGCCCCGAGCGCGACCCGCAAGGTCAGGACCCCGTCGGCGAACTCCCAAGCGGCGTCGCCGATGATCGAGAAGTCTTGGTAGTCGAGCCTCGCCTGCTCGACGAAGCGCGCCCGCTCCGGGCCCGCGACCGGCGGCAGCGCGCGCTCGCGCACCGCCGTCGCCCGGTCGCGGAACCGCGCCAGCATGGCGTCGACGTCCAGGGTGTCATCGGCCACCGGCATCAACCTCCTCGTGCCACCAAGACCCGCTCTCGACCGGCGAGGTCCCGCTCGACCCGCGTGTCGGCGAACCCCGCCCGCCGAGCCAGGATGACCGCGGACGCGGCCTGGTGCGGCGCCACCTCGACCACGAGCGTGCCCGCGCCGGGCTCGAGGTACTCGGGGGCGCCGGCGACGAGGCGCTCGATGGCCTCGAGCCCGGTCGGCCCGCTCACCAGCGCCGCCGCCGGCTCGTAGCCGGCCACCTCGGGCGGCAGCGCCGCCACCTCGGCCTCGGCGACGTACGGCGGGTTGCTCACGATGAGCCGGAAGCGGCCGCGCTGCTCGTCCGGCAGGGCCTCGAACCAGTCCCCCGCCGCCACCCGCACCCGGGTGGCGGCCCCGGCGGTGCCGGCCAGGTTGGCGCGGGCCACCGCCAGCGCGTCGGCGCTGCGGTCGGTGGCCCACACCTGGACGTCGGGCAGCTCGCTCGCCAGCACGAGCGCGATGGCGCCGCACCCGGTGCCGAGGTCGGCGACGGGGGTGCTCCCCCGCCCGTCCCGCCACGGGTCGCGCCGCCCTCGACGCAGGCCGAGCCGGGCCGCCTCCGCGAGCGCGACCTCGGCCGTCCGCTCGGTCTCGGGACGCGGGATCAGCACCCGCCGATCGACGAACAGGTCGAGCCCGCAGAACGACCACGACCCGAGCACGTACTGCAGCGGCTCCCCGCGGCGCCGTCGGGTCACCATGTCGGCGACGCGTCGCGCCGCCACCGCCGGCGCGTCCTGCCCACCGACGAGGACCAGCGAGCCGTCGTGACGGCCGGCCGCCTCCTCGACGATGCGGCGGGCGTCGACGTCCGGGGTGGCGAGCCCGGCGCCGCCCAGCGCCCGCTCGGCGTCGTCGAGCAGCGCCCGCCAGGTGGTCACCCAGCGGGGCCCAGCTGCTCGGCTCGCTCGGCGGCGGCGAGGGCGTCGGCCAGCTCGTCGAGCGGCTCCCCGCCCGCCAGCACCTGGTCGAGGGCGTGCACCGTGACGCCGACCCGGTGGTCGGTGACGCGGTTCTCCTTGAAGTTGTAGGTGCGGACCTTCTCGGAGCGGCCGCCGCCCTTCACCTGGCTGCGGCGGGCGGACGAGACCTCGGCCTCCTGGCGCTCCCGCTCGAGCTGCAGCAGCCGCGACCGCAGGATCCGCATCGCCTTGTCCTTGTTCTGCAGCTGGCTCTTCTCGTCCTGGCAGGTGACGACCACACCCGTCGGCAGGTGGGTGATGCGCACCGCGGAGTCGGTCGTGTTCACGGACTGGCCGCCCGGGCCGCTCGACCGGTACACGTCGACCTCGAGGTCGTTCGGGTCGAGGTCCACGTCGAGCTCCTCGGCCTCGGGCAGCACCGCGACGGTGGCGGCGCTCGTGTGCACCCGCCCCTGGCTCTCGGTGACCGGCACCCGCTGCACCCGGTGGGGGCCGGCCTCGTACTTCAGGCGGGCCCACGCGTCGGGCCCCTTCACGACGAGGGTCACGTCGCGCTGGCCCCCCATCTCCGACGGCTGGGTCGAGAGGGTCTCGACCCGCCACCCGTGGCGGCGCGCCAGCGCCTCGTACATGCGGGCCAGGTCGCCGGCCCACAGGTTCGCCTCCTCGCCGCCCTCGGCGCCGCGGATCTCGAGGATCACGTTGCGGCCGTCGTTGGGGTCGCGCGGGACCAGCAGCTCACGCAGGCGGGCGTCGAGCCGCCCCAGCTCCTGCTCCTTGCCGGCGATCTCGCCCCGCAGGTACTCGCGCATCTCGCCGTCGTCCTCGCCGGCCAGCAGCTCGCGCGCCTCGACGAGGTCGGCGTCGGCCTGCCGGTAGTCCCGGTAGGCGTCGACGATGGGCCGGAGCTCGGCGTGGCGGCGCCCCGCCTCCCGCGACGCGGCCTGGTCGCCCGAGGCGTAGATCTCGGGGAGGCGCGACTCGAGCTTCTCGAGCTCGGTCTCGAGGTCGGCGAGCGGTTCGAACACGCCGGCCAGGGTACCGACCGCTCCTCGGCCGAGCCGGGGACGATCCGGCGCGCGCGGGCACGGGGTGAGCGCGGCGGGCCGGGGGCCGCGACGGGTCAGCCGAGGAGCTGGCGGAACTCCTCGGGCTGCTCGCCGGTCGCCATCTTGGCGCGGAGCTCGTCGAGCCACTGGTGGAACGCGTCGTTGCCCTCGCGGTCGGCGAGGCCGCGCGGGATGGCCGGGAACGCGTAGTCGGGGCGGGGCAGCGGCGGGTGGTCCGAGGGTGGCTTGCGGGCCAGCGCGGCCTCGATCACGGGCTCGAGGCGGCTGGCCTTCGCGGCCGCGGCGGCCTCGTGGCGGTCGGCGAACTCGGGCAGGACCTCGGTGCCGAACAGCTCGAGGCTCTCCATGATGTCCTCGTGCCGGTTCTTGCCCGCCTGGGCGCAGAAGATGAGCTGGTCGACCCCGCACTCCTCGTAGCGGCGCAGGTAGTCGCGCAGCTGGTCGGGGGTGCCGATGGCGCCGCGGATCCCGAAAGAGCCGGCCTGGACGACCTTGGCCCCGAGCCGGTCGCCGTGGGCGCCGGCGGCCGCGACCGCGGCCGGGTCGTAGCCGTGCTCGGCCCGGCGGGCCTGGTACTCGGCCCACACGTCGGTGCGCCCGGGCTGGTGCCGCCCGAACAGGTAGTAGTGGGCGAGCGAGTAGCCGAAGAAGTTGCCGCCCTCGAGGCCCCGGGCCAGCGCGACGTCCTCGTCGCGGTGGCACATGAACGGGGTGACGCAGGCGACGGTCGGGTTCACGGCGTCGCCGATCGGGACGCACTCGGCGGCCAGCGTCTGCTCGTAGTCGTCGAGCCAGTGGCGGGCCTCCTCGGGATCGATGAAGGCGAAGCTGAGCGCGCCGATCCCGTGCTGGGCCGCGAGGTGGATGGTCTCGCGGCGGCTGCAGGCCACCCAGACCGGCGGGTGGGGCCGCTGCCGCGGCTTCGGGACCACGTTGCGCGGCGGCATCGTGAGCGCAGGGCCGGCGTGACCGGTGAACGGCTCCTCCGACAGGCAGCGCAACGCCACCCGCAGCCCCTCCTCCCACAGGGCCCGCTTCGCCTCGGGGTCGATGAGGAAGCCGCCGAGCTCGGCCTCCGAGGACGACTCGCCGGTGCCGAACTCGACCCGCCCGTCCGACACCAGGTCGAGCATGGCGATCCGCTCCGCCACCCGGGCGGGGTGGTTGAACGGCGGGGGGGTCTGGACGATGCCGTGGCCGAGCCGCAGGCGACGGGTGCGCTGCGACACCGCGGCGAGGAACACCTCCGGGGCGCTCGAGTGCGAGTACTCCTCGAGGAAGTGGTGCTCGACCTCCCACACGTACCCGATCCCGAGGCGGTCGGCGAGCTCGCACTGCTCGAGCGCCTGCTGCAGCAGCACGAACTCCGAGTCCTCGGCCCACGGGCGCGGCAGCTGATGCTCGTAGAAGACGCCGAACTGCACGGGCAGAGGCTAGGGCCGGCGGCGGCGGTTCAGGTGGTGCCGAAGGCGGGCCGGGCGGCGGCGAGGCGGGCCGGACGGGCGTCGACCTCGGCGAGCTGCTCCGCCGTCAGCACGGCGCGCAGCGAGGCGATCCCGACCTCGAGCTGGTCGAGGCTCGGCTGCCGGGTCGTGAGCCGCTGCAGGGCGAGGCCTGGCGCCATCAGCGTCCGCACCCAGCGCCGGTCCATGTGGCCGGCCGCGAAGCGGATCACCTCGTACGCGAGCCCGGCGACGACCGGCAGCAGCAGGATCCGCGACGTGACGAGCCAGACCAGCGCGGGCCGGCCGACGAACGAGTAGACGAAGATGGTCACCACCATGACCGTCAGCAGGAAGTTCGTGCCGCAGCGCACGTGTTCGGTCGTGAAGCGCTGCGCCGCCTCCGGCGTCAGGTCCGCGCCCCGCTCGTAGGCGGCGATGGTCTTGTGCTCGGCGCCGTGGTACTGGAACACACGCCGGATGTCGGGGAGCAGCGAGATGAGGAGCAAGTAGCCGAGGAAGATGGCGAGGCGGATCCCACCCTCGACGAGCTGGTACGCGAACCCGCCGACGCCGAGGGCGTCGGCCACGCCCCGGTTCACGAACGTCGGCAGGACGATGAAGACCGCGGTGAAGAACACGAGCGCGGCGCCGATGGTCCAGCCCATCGCCCGACTGGAGATGCGCTCCTCCTCGGGCAGCTGGCGCTCCGCCGACCAGGACAGCGCCCGGAAGCCGAGGGTGAGCGACTCGGCGAGCGCGGCCACGCCGCGCACGACGGGGATCCCCGACCAGCGGTCGGCCCAGCGCGGGGCGTCGTGCACGGCGACGTCGATCCCGCCCTCCGGGGCGCGAACGGCGACCGCCCATGAGCGCTCGCCACGCATCATCACGCCCTCGACGACGGCCTGGCCGCCTAGGTAGCGGGGCGTCGCCATCGGGCCGCTTAGGGCTTCCTCGCCTTGGCGTAGCGCCGCTGGAACCGCTCGACCCGGCCGCCGGTGTCCACGAGCTTCTGCTTGCCGGTGTAGAAGGGATGGCACTCGGAGCACAGCTCGACGCGCAGGGCGGGGACGGTCGAGCGGGTCGTGAACTCGTTCCCGCACGAGCAGTGCACGGTGCAGGTGACGTACTCGGGGTGGATGTCGGTCTTCATGATGGGTCCAATCTACCGCCGGTCGCGGGCGGTCCGTCCCGGCCGCGGGGTCGGCGGGCGTTACGAGGACAGGGTCGGGGCCTTGGCGACCTCGGCCAGGAACTCGTCGTTGCTCTTCGTGGTCCGCAGCTTGTCGAGCAGCAGCTCGAGGCCCTTGCCGCCCGATCCGTCCCCGTCCAGGGCGTTCAGGACCCGCCGCAGCTTCCAGACCTGGTTCAGCTGGTTGCGCTCGAAGAGGAGCTCCTCGTGGCGGGTGCTCGACTGCTCCACGTCAATGGCCGGGTAGATGCGGCGCTCCGCCAACCGGCGGTCGAGCCGCAGCTCCATGTTCCCGGTCCCCTTGAACTCCTCGAAGATGACCTCGTCCATCCGGCTGCCGGTGTCGATGAGCGCCGTCCCCATGATCGTGAGCGACCCGCCCTCCTCGATGTTCCGGGCGGCGCCGAAGAACCGCTTCGGCGGGTAGAGCGCCGTCGAGTCGACCCCACCGGACAGGATGCGGCCCGACGCCGGGGCCGCCAGGTTGTAGGCCCGGGCCAGGCGGGTGATGCCGTCGAGCACGACGACGACGTCGGTGCCGAGCTCGACCAGGCGCTTCGCGCGCTCGAGGGCCAGCTCGGCGACGATCGTGTGCTCCTCGGCCGGCCGGTCGAACGTGCTCGAGACGACCTCGCCGCGCACGACGTGGCGGCGCATGTCGGTGACCTCCTCGGGCCGCTCGTCGACGAGCAGCACGATGAGGTGTACCTCCGGGTTGTTGCGCTCGACCGCGTACACGAGCTGCTTGAGGATGGTGGTCTTGCCCGCCTTCGGCGGCGAGACGATGAGCCCGCGCTGGCCCTTCCCAACCGGCGAGACCAGGTCGACGATGCGCCCGGTGGTCTCGAGCGGGTTGTCGGGCAGCTCGAGACGGAGCCTCTCGTCGGGGAACAGCGCCGTGAGGTCCTCGAACCGGGGCCGGTCGCGTGCGTCGTCCGGGGTCATGCCATTGATGTGGTCGACCCGCAGCATCGCCGGGTACTTCTCGTTCGACGCCTGGGGCCGCGAGAACCCGTGGATGAAGTCCCCCTTGCGCAGCGCGAACCGGCGCACCTGCGACGCCGACACGTAGACGTCGCGCGAGCCGGCGAGGTAGCCGGTGGTGCGGAGGAACCCGTAGCCCTCGTCGCGCAGCTCGAGGAGCCCTTCCACCTCGACGGGCTCGCCGACCGGCTCCTGGGCGCGGGGCTCGCCCTCGGGCCCGCCCCGGCCCCGCCGGCGGCGCCGGCGGCGGCTGTTGCCCTCGCCGTAGGAGGCGCTCTCGTCCTCAACCTCGGGCGGCGCCGAGCTGGTCTGCCCGGCGGTCGCGGGCGCGGCCTCGGCCCGGGCCGGCGATGACCCGGTGGTCGACGGCGGCCGGGTGGCGTCGTCGGACCCGCCGCCGGTGCCGTCGGCGGCGGCCAGGGACTCCTCCTCGGCGACGAGGGAGGCGACGGGATCCTGCTCGAGCTCGGAGGCCCGGGCCGAGCGGACGGTGCGGCGGGGCGCCGCGGCGCCGGCGCCTCGGGCCGCGTCGCCATTGCCGGAGCTGGCGCCGCCGCCCTCAGCGGCGTCGAGGATGGCGTCGATCAGCTCGGACTTGCGCATCCGGGTCGGGGCCTTCACGCCCATCGCGCCGGCGATGGCGTGCAGCTCCTCGCGATCCTTGCCGTCGAGCATCGAGCGGTCGAGCTCTTGGGTGCTCATGCGGAGTGTTCTCCTTGGCGTTCGGGAACCAGTTGGGGGAGGCGACCGGGCGCAGGATCAGGGATGACGATCCGGGCCGGAGCCCGGGCGCCGGGAAGGCCGCAGACCGGGGACCGCAGCGCAGATCGGGGGCGCACGCCGGCGAGCGTCGAAGCGGAGGTTTCCGGGCGAGAGGCCGGGTGCTGCCGCACCGAGCGGGGCGGCGGAACGCCACCAATATACCCGGGCGTCGACCGAACCAGCAACCAAGCCGCCGGCCCGGTCGGTCTAGGCGACGAGCCGGCGCATGAGCCCGTGGGCGGGCACGGCCGCGAGGTCGGCCACGGCGGCCTCGGTGTAGCGACCCCCGGGGCCGGGCGTGGCCGCGTCGACCAGCAGGTACGGGACCGGATCCGACACGTGGGTGCGGCGGGCGCACGGCGTGGCGTGGTCCGGGAGCAGCAGGATGCGGTGGGGTTCCCCGTCGAGCGCGGCGGCGAGGGGACCGATGACGTCGGCGTCCCAGCGCTCGAGCGCGGTCACCTTCTCGGCCACGTTCCCCTGGTGGCCGGCCTCGTCGGTGGCCTCGACGTGGAGCAGGAAGAAGTCGCGGTCGGCGAGGGAGGCGAGGCAGGCCGAGGTTTGCGCGGCGTAGTCGTTGTCGAAGCCGGCGGTGGCGCCGGGCACGTCGACGACCTCGAGGCCGGTGAGGACACCGAGGCCCCGCACCAGGTCGACCGCCGAGCTGAGCCGGCCGGACACGCCGAACCGCTCGACGAACGGGGGCAGGACCGGCGCCACCCCTTGCCCCCACAGCCACAGCTGGGTGGCCGGGCAGCCGACGGCGGCGGCGGCCTCCCGGACCACGGGTCGGGACGCCGCCATCAGCGCCGTGAGCCGAGCCGCCGCCGGTCCGGTCGGCAGCGTCGCGGGGCCGCCGGTGAGGTCGTGCGGCGGGATGCAGCAGGCGTCGGCCCAGGTCCGCGGCGTCACGCAGAGATGCCGGTACTCGACGCCGGCGTGGAACCGCACCCCGTCGCGGCCGGCCCCGAGCGCGGCGTCGACGGCGGCGAGGATCGGGTGGCTCTGGTCGTCGCTCGGGTGCCCCCCGGCGAAGTCGACCATCGTGCCGTCCTCGATCGTCACGAGGTTGCACCGGTAGGCGACCTCGTCCGGTCCGAGCTCGACGCCCATCGCCGCGGCCTCGATCGGGGCCCGGCCGGTGTGGAACTCCGCCGGGTCGTAGCCGAGGATGGCCAGGTTGCCGACGTCGCTGCCCGGGGGCAGGCCGGGGGGGATGACGGCCGCCCGTCCGACCTCACCGCGGGCGGCGAGCCGAGCCAGGTTGGGCATCGCCGCCGCCTCGAGCGGCGTCTGGCCCTCCAGCGCGCCCAACGGCTCGTCGGCGCAGCCGTCCGGGACCAGCACCACGTACTTCACGCGCTCATGGTACGCGGCGGCCTGCGTCGGCCCGCCGGCCGCGACGCGGGTTCACGCCGGCGCGGTGGGCCGAGCCGCGCCGTCGGCGCGACGCGCCGGCGCCCGCATCACGACCCGACGCCCTCCTCGGCCACGCGGCGGCGGATGTCGTCGCGGAGCGCGCCCTTGGCGACCTTGCCGCCCGAGGCGCGGGGCAGGGCCTCCAGCACGACGAGGCGCTCGGGCCACAGCTCCTTGCCGACGCCGCGGGCTCGCAGGTGGTCCCGCAGGTCGTCGAGGTCGAGGACCGCGCCCGGGGCCACCTCCACGTAGGCGCACACCCGCTCCCCGAAGACGGGGTCGGGCATGGCGACGGCGGCGGCCAGGGCGACGGAGGGGTGCGTCGCCATCTCGTCCTCGACCTGCGCCGCACTGATGTTCTTGCCCCCACGGATGATGAAGTCCGAGGCGCGCCCGGCCACGGTGAGGTAGCCGTCGGCGTCGATCGTGCACCGGTCGCCCGTCCGCATCCAACCGTCACGCGTGTACAGCGCGGCGTTGGCGTCGCCGTCGTTGTAGTAGCCCCGGCAACAGAGCGGACCGGAGCACGCCGCCACGCCCGGTCCCCCGCTCGCGGTCACGTCGGCGTCGCGGTGGTCGAGGAGGCGAACGTTCATCGAGGGGATCACGCGCCCAGCCGTGCGCAGGCGCCGCTCACGCGAGTCGGCCAGGGTGGTGCCGCTGAGCGCGCCGGTCTCGTTCGACCCGTAGAACTGCAGGACCCGGCACCCGGTCCGATCCTCGAACTCGGCCGCGCGCCGCTCGGGCACCATCTCGCCGCCGGTGAAGAGCACTCGGAGGCTGGTCAGGTCGTAGCGGTCGATGGCAGGCGAGTTCAGGAGCATGACGAACTGGGTCGACACCGCCGCCAGCACGGTGACCTGCTCGCGCTCGATCGCGGCGAGGCACTCGTCCGCCTCGAACCGGGGCAGCACGACGCACGGCGCGCCGAGGAGGGCCGGGGTGACGTGCGCGGTCCAGATCCCGAAGCCGAACGGCGCCGGGAGCGCGCTCAGGAACACATCGCGCTCGCTGAGCTCCGCTGCGGCGACCGCGAGGTCGTGGAACGCGAACCACCGCCGCTGGTCGTGCACGACGCACTTCGGCCGGCCCGTGGTCCCCGAGGTCGAGTTCAGCAGCCACAGGTCGTCGGACCGCCCGGCCCGGGCCGGCGCCGGCCCACCCGCGGGCAGCTCGGTCTCGGTGACGGCGAGCCGGGGCAGGCCGGGCGGCAGGCGTTGGTCGGGGTCTGGTTCCGACAGCACGAGCGAGGCGCCGGTGATGTCGAGCAGGTGCTCGACCTCGCGGCGGCCCGCTCGGGGGCCGATCCCGACGATGACGCCGCCGGCTCGCTCGACGCCGACGTAGCAGGCGTGGACGGCCGGCCCGTCGGCGAGCAGCACCGCGACCCGGTCGCCGCCGGTGACGCCGGCGTCCACGAGCGCGCCCGCGATCCCGCTCGCCCGCTCGTCGTAGTCGCGCCACGTCATCCGGTGGTCGCCGCCGACGAACGCGCACCGGTCGCCCGACTCGGCGGCGTGCGCGGCCACGACTCCGGCGAGCGTGCGCACGGACGGACGGTACCCTGCCCGCCCATGCGCGTGGCCGTGCTCGACGACTACCAGAACGTCGCGCGGTCGTGCGCCGACTGGGACCGCCTGCCCGACGCCGAGCTCGTGTGCTTCCGCGACCACGTCGGCGATCCGCGCGAGCTCGTCGCCCGCCTCGCCGGGTTCGAGGTCGTGGTGGCGATGCGGGAGCGCACGCCGTTCCCCCGGGCCACGCTCGAGCGGCTGCCGTCGCTGCGGCTGCTCGTCACCACCGGGCCGTGGAACGCCGCGATCGACGTCGACGCGGCGCGGGCGCTCGGCGTCACCGTCTGCGGCACCGGCGGTCCGCTCCACAACACGGCCGAGCTGACCTGGGCCCTGATCCTGGCCGTCGCCCGCGATCTGCCGGCCGAGGACGCGCTCCTGCGAGCCGGTGGCTGGCAGCGGGGACTGGGCCGCACCCTCCACGGCGCCACGCTCTCGGTGTTGGGGCTCGGGCACCTCGGCCGCCAGGTGGCCCGGATCGGCGTCGCCTTCGGCATGACGGTGCTGGCGTGGAGCGCCAACCTCACCGCGGCGCGCTGCGACGACGTCGGCGCCACGCTGGTCGGAGGAGACGAGCTCCTCGAGCGCGCCGACGTGCTGACGATCCACCTGCGGCTCAGCGACCGCACGGCCGGGCTCGTCGGGGCCCGCGAGCTGGCGCTCATGCGCCCCACCGCGATGCTCGTCAACACGTCGCGCGGGCCGATCGTGGACGAGCGGGCGCTCGCCGACGCGCTCACGCGCGGCGCCCTCGGCGGCGCCGGCCTCGACGTGTTCAGCGTCGAGCCGCTCCCGCTCGACCACCCGCTGCGACGGGCGCCGAACACGGTGCTGACCCCGCACCTCGGCTACGTCACCGCCGACGCCTACCGGACGTTCTACGGCGACGCGGTCGAGGACATCGCGGCCTGGTCCGCCGGAGCACCGGTCCGGGTCATCGCCGAGCCGTGACCGCGAGCGCCCACGGCGCCTCGACCGCGTCGCTCAGGCGCCGCGGCGGGTGACGAGGCCGGCGACGCGACGGGTCACGCCCGCCGGCAGCGAGCCCGAGAAGGCCGCGGCCGCGGTGTTGAGCGGGCCGGGCGTGCAGACCGCGCGCCCTCGGTCGTACGCGCGCAGCGCGGCCTCGACGACCTGCTCGGGGCTCTGCCAGAGCAGCTCCGGGAGGGACGACACGTCGTCGCCGGAGCGGCGGTGGAACTCGGTGTGGGTGTAGCCGGGGGCCAGCGCCATCATCCGGACGCCGGTGCCCCGCAGCTCCTCGTGGACGGCGTGGCTGAAGCTCGTGACGAAGGCCTTCGTCGCGCCGTACGTGGCGCTCCCCGGCGTCGGCTGGTAGCCGGCGACGGAGGAGACGTTGATGACCCCGCCGTGGCCGCGGCGGACCATCGGCCCGAGCGCGGCGTGCGTGAGCTGCACGAGGGCGAGCACGTTGAGCCGGATCTCGTGCTCCTCGCCTTCGGCGTCGAGCTCCCAGAACCGGCCGGTGGTCCCGAACCCGGCGTTGTTGACGAGGAGGTCCACGGGACGAGCCTCGTCGGCGAGGCGCGCCGCCACCGCGGCGACGCCGGCGTCGGTCTCCAGGTCGGCGGGCAGGACCTCCACCGCCCGGCCCTCGTCGCGTTGGACCTCGACGGCGAGCTCTTGGAGGACGCCGTCCCGTCGAGCCACGACGACGAGGTCGTCGCCGCGACCAGCCAGGGCCCGTGCGAACGCGCGGCCGATGCCCGCCGACGCTCCCGTGACCAGCGCGCGTGACCCCGGCACGCCGGCAGCCTACGGCGCTGCGCCGGACCGCGGTGCGTCGGACCGCGGCGTCACCGCCGACCCGCGGGCGTGGTCAGAGGCCCACGGCCTCGGCGACCCGGGCGGGATCGGGGTCGATGGCGGACCCGAGCTCGACCTCGGCGATGGCGCGCTGCGGGTCCTTGAGCCCGTGGCCGGTCAGGGTGCACACCACGACGTCCGAGCTCGTGACCAGGCCCTCGATCGAGGCCCGCAGCAGGCCCGCGACCGACGCCGCCGAGGCCGGCTCGACGAAGACCCCGGTGGTGGCGGCGACGAGCTTGTAGGCGTCGAGGATCTCGAGGTCCGACACCGCCCCGATGTGGCCGCCGGATTCGTCTCGGGCCGCGACCGCGCCCTCCCACGACGCCGGGTTGCCGATCTGGATGGCGGTGGCGATCGTCTCGGGGTGCCGCACCGCCTCGCCGTGCACGATCGGCGCGGCGCCCGCGGCCTGCCAGCCGAGCATGCGGGGACGCCGTGTGGCCCGGCCGACCGCCGCGTCCTCGCAGTAGCCGCGCCAGTACGCGGTGATGTTGCCGGCGTTCCCGACCGGGATCGCGTGCACCGTGGGCGCGTCGCCGAGCGCGTCCACGACCTCGAACGCAGCTGTCTTCTGTCCTTCGATCCGCGCCGGGTTGATCGAGTTCACGACCTCGACGCCCGGGCGCTCGCCGAGGTCGCGGACGATGGCCAGGGCCTCGTCGAAGGTGCCCCGCACCGGGACCACCCGGGCCCCGTGGATGAGCGCCTGCGCGAGCTTGCCGAGCGCGATCTGACCCGCCGGGAGCACCACCGCGCACAGCAGGCCGGCCGCGGCGGCGTACGCGGCGGCGGACGCCGACGTGTTGCCGGTCGAGGCGCAGACCACGACCTTCGCGCCCCGCTCGAGGGCGGTCGAAACGGCCACGGTCATTCCACGGTCCTTGAACGAGCCGGTCGGGTTGGCGCCTTCGACCTTCAGGCAGACGCGGGCGACGCCGGCGCGCGCGGCGAGGGGCGGCGACTCGAGGAGGGGCGTGTTGCCCTCGACGAGGGTCACGACCGGCGTGTTGGCGGTCACCGGCAGCCGGTCGCGGAAGGCCTCGATGACGCCGGGCCAGCCCGTCACCCGACGTCTCCCATCACCCGCAGCACCGACCCGACCCGGTGGACCGGCTCGACGCCGCGGAGCGCGTCGACGGTCGCCCGGAGGTCGGCCTCCCGGGCCCGGTGGGTCACGAACACCAGGCGGGCGTCGGCGCCGAGCCCGCGCTGTTCCATCGACTGGATCGACACGCCGTGGCGGCCGAACTCGCCGGCGATCGCCGCCAGCACGCCGGGACGGTCCGCGACCTCGATCAGGACGTAGAACTGGGACTCGAGCTCGCCGATCGGGCGGACCGGGCGGTCGGTGAGCCCGCCGATCGTGGCCCCGGTGCCGCCGGACACCAGGTTGCGGGCCGCGTCCACGAGGTCGCCGAGCACCGCTGACGCCGTCGGCCCGGCGCCGGCGCCCCGCCCGTACAGCATGAGCTCGCCGACGGCCTCGCCCTCGATGAGCACGGCGTTGAACGAGTCGCGCACCGCGGCGAGGGGATGGTGGAGGGGCACCATCGCCGGGTGCACGCGCACGGCGACGCCGCCGTCCACCTCCTCGGCCACCGCCAGGAGCTTCACGACGTAGCCCAGCAGCCCGGCCGACGCGATGTCGTCGTCGGTGATGCCCTCGATCCCCTCGGTGTGGACATCGTCGGCGTGCACCCGGGCGCCGAAGGCGATGGTGGCGATGATGGCGGCCTTCGCCGCCGCGTCCTGACCGCTGATGTCGGCGCTGGGGTCCGGCTCGGCGTAGCCGAGCCGCTGGGCCTCGGCGAGCGCGTCGGCCAACGACGTCCCGAGCTCGGCCATGCGGGTGAGGATGTAGTTCGTCGTCCCGTTCACGATGCCGGTCACCCGTCGGATCCGATCGCCCGCCAGCGATTCGCGCAGCGGCCGCATCAGCGGGATGCCGCCGGCGACCGAGGCTTCGAAGAGCAGGTCGACGCCGGCTCGGGCCGCGGTCTCGAACAGCTCGGGGCCGAGCCGGGCGATGAGCTCCTTGTTGGCGGTCACGACCGGCTTGCCCGACTGGAGGGCGCGCGCGATCAGGGTGCCGGGCGGCTCGACCCCTCCGATCACCTCCACCACCACGTCGATGTCCGGGTCCTGGACGACGTCGGCGGCGTCGGCGGTGAAGCGCTCCGCGGCGATCTTCACGTCCCGGGGTCGCGCCACGTCGCGCACCGCGACCCTCGTGACCTCGATGGCGACGCCGGCCCGGGCGGCGATCCGGTCGGCGTTCTCGTCGAGGAGCCGCACGATGGCCGCGCCGACGTTGCCGCATCCGAGGAGGCCGACGCGCACCGGGTCGTGCATCGTGTTCAGTCTCCCACCACGTCGAGGCGCACCAGGTCGTCCGCGGTCTCACGGCGGACGACCAGCCGCGCCGAACCGTCGCGCAGGAACACGACCGCCGGGCGGGGAACCTTGTTGTAGTTGGAGGCCATGGCGTAGCCGTAGGCGCCGGTGGTCGGCGTGGCGAGGAGGTCGCCGCGGCGCACCCCGGCCGGGAGGCGGGCGTCGGCCACGATGACGTCGCCCTGCTCGCAGTGCTTGCCCACGACCCGGCAGGACAGCGGGCGCTCCTCGTTGACCCGGGCCGGCAGGTACGCCTCGTAGCCGGCCCCGTAGAGCACCGGGCGCGGGTTGTCGCTCATCCCGCCGTCGACGGCGACGTAGGTCCCGACGGCTGGGATCTTCTTCACGGTGCCGACCCGGTACAGCGTGATCGCGCAGGGGGCGACGATCGAGCGGCCGGGCTCCACGAGGAGCGTCGGCCGGTCGCGGTTGTCCCCCGCCCAGTGGCGGGCGAGGCTCCGTCGGAGCGACGCGGCGTAGTCGGCGACGTCGATGGCGTCGTCCTCGGCGAGGTAGCGGGCCGCGAGGCCGCCGCCGAGGTTCAGCTCGGGCACCGGCGCCTCGAGCTCGGCGGCGAGCCCGGCCAGGACCGCGACGGCGCGGTCCCACGGGTCGAGGCGCTGGATCTGCGAGCCGATGTGGCAGTGGAGACCGCCGAACCGCAGTCGAGCGCTGGTGAGAACCCGCCGGGCCGCCGCCAGCGCGATGCCGTCGGTCACCGTGAACCCGAACTTCGAGTCCTCGGTCCCGGTCTCGATGTACTCGTGGGTGTGGGCCTCGACCCCGGGCGTCACCCGGACCAGCACCGTCGGCGTCGTCGAGGTGTCGGCGGTCAGCTGCTCGAGCCGGTCGAGCTCGTCGAACGAGTCGGCGACGATGCGCCCGACGCCGAGCTCGAGCGCGGCGCGGAGCTCGTCGTCCGACTTGTTGTTGCCGTGCAGCACGACGCGCGCCGCCGGGAAGCCGGCGGCCCGGGCCACGTGCAGCTCCCCGCCGGTCGCCACGTCGAGGTGCAGGCCCTCCTCGGCGACGAGGCGGACCATCGCCGCGCACAGGAACGCCTTCGCGGCGTACACGACGGTGTCGACGCCCAGCTCGGCGACGTACGCCCGGCACCGGCGCCGGAGCTCGTCCTCGTCGTAGACGAAGAGCGGGGTCCCGAACTCCGCCGCCAGCGCCTCGTGGTCGGCATGGAGCAGCGCCTTGGGGACCAGCGACCGGTCGAGCGGCGCGGGCGTGATCACGGTGCTGCGTCGTCGACGTCGTCGAGGCGCTGCATCTCGTCGGGCGCGCCGACGCCGAGCAGGGCCAGCGCGTTCGCCAGACCGATGCGGCAGCCCTCGGCGAGCCAGAGCCGAGCCTGGGTCGTCTCCCAGTCGTCGGTCAGGACGCGGCAGTCGCGGTAGAAGCCGTGGAACCGGGCCGCGAAGTCGCGGACCCACGTCGTGACGCGATGCGGAGCCCGCAGCGACGCCGCCTCGGCGACGACCTCCGGGAAGCGGTCGAGGGCGCGGAGCAGCTCCAGCTCCCGCTCGTGATGGAGCGGGGCGAGGTCGGTCTCGAGGATCGGGTGACGAACCACGCCCGCCACCGCCGCCTGCCGGCCGATCGACACGACCCGGGCGTGCGCGTACTGCACGTAATAGACGGGGTTCTCCATCGACTGGGCGGTGACGACGTCGAGGTCGAAGGTCTGGGGCGTGTCGATGCCTTGGAGGAGGAAGGTGAGGCGGCACACGTCGGGGTCGACCTCGTCGAGGATGTCGGCCAGCGTGACGATGTCACCGGCTCGCCGCGACATGCGGACCGGCTGGCCGCCCTTCCTGAGGTTGACGAGCTGGCCGAGGACGACCTCAGGCTCGCCGGGATGACCGAGCGCCGCGAGACCGGCCTGCAGCGACTTCACCTGGCCGTGATGATCGGCACCCCAGATGTCGATGAGATGCTCCCAACCGCGGCTGAGCTTGTCGCGGTGGTAGGCGAGGTCGTTGCAGAGGTACGTCGTCGAGCGATCGGACTTCACGAGGACCCGGTCTCGGCTGTCGCCATAGTCCGTCGTGCGCAGCCAGATCGCACCGTCGCGCCCGAAGGTGACGCCGCGTCCGCCGAGCTCTCCGAGCACGGCGGCGACGTCGCCGCGGTCGTGGAGCGTCCGCTCCGAGAACCAGGTGTCGAAGTGGACCCCGATCCGTCCGAGGTCCTCGCGCAGCTGGCGCACCACGTCGCGGTATCCCCACTCGCGCGCCTGCTCCCTGGAAGCGACGTCGCCGATTTCAGCGCGCATCCGCTCCGCCATCTCGATCAGGTACGCACCCCGGTACCCGTCGTCCGGCGGCTCGCGTCCGTGGTACCGGGCGAAGAGCGAGGCGCCGAAGGTGTCGAGTTGGTTGCCGGCATCGTTCAGGTAGTACTCGCGGTGCACGGTCGCCCCTTGGGCGGCGAGCAGGTTGGCGAGCGCGTCGCCGACGGCCACCCAGCGCCCCCCACCGGCGTGCAGGGGCCCGGTTGGGTTCGCCGACACGAACTCCACGTTGATCCGCGCCGCCTCGAGGGCGCGCCCGTACCCCCACCGGTCGCCGAGCTCGACCACGGCGCGGAGGACGGCGTGCAGCCCGCTCGGCGCGATCCGGAAGTTGATGAAGCCGGGCCCGGCGATCTCGACCGACTCGAGGTGCGGCCAGGGCGTCAGCTGGAGCGCGGCCTGGATCCGGGCTGCCGCCTCCGGCGCGCTCAGGCCCGCGGCCTTGGCCACCTGCAGGGCGACGTTGGTCTGCCAGTCCCCGCGGTCGCGCTGCCTCGTCGGCTCGAGCGCGACTCCCCCGGCCGGCTCGTGAAGGCCGGCCGCGTCCAGCGCGGCGCGCACGGCATCGAGGAGTTGGTCGCGGATCACGGGACAGGCCCGGCGTGGCGCGCCGGTGCCGCATCGTACTGCCGAGGCCGGCGAACGGCCGGTGGCATTCGCCTAACGTTCGCGGCGGTGATCGCGATGTCCGAGCCCCCGGCGGTGAACGGCGTCGCGGCGTCGGACGGCGACCCGCTCGAGGGTCAGGGCCTCGCGCTCGCCTACGCCGCGCTCGAGCGGGTTCGGTCGGAGCACGGCCTCGACCGGCTCACGGTCGCGGTCGACGACTCGCGACTCGGCCGCCAGCTGCTCGTCGCCCCCCGCGCCGACCTCCCGGATCGACTCGAGCCGGGGGCGGGCTGGCACGCCGAGCCGCCCGGTTGCGCCGCGACCGACATCGAGCTGGCCGTGACGCTCTGCCGGTTGGTGCTGCGCGTCGGCCGCCTCGACCCCGGTGCGCTGTCGCCGGTCGACACCCTCGAGCTCCAGCTCCGCGCCCTCGACGGCGTCGACGGCGTCGCCATCGACGAGGAACGCGACGTGGTGCGGGTCCAGACCACCCCCGGGGCGACCACCGACGCCGTGGCCCACGACGCGCTCGGGCTCGTCCGGGCGGGCCTGGACCGGACCGTGGTGGTCGAGCTGGTCGGATCTCGTGGCCTCGCCGCGCCTCGCACGGAGCCCACGCCGATCTCCTGGGCGCCGGCGCCGCTCGTCGAGCTCATCGCCGTCCGGGAGGACCGCGAGACGGGTGACCTCGAGGTGCACCTGCGCGGTGGCGAGGTGCGCACGATCGGCCGGGCGGCGCTCGCCGACGGCGTGGTCGGCGCCGCCGAGGCCACGCTCCAGGCCTGGCGGGAGCGGCCCGGTGCGCCGCCGCGGTCGCTCGCGTGGGCGCACGTGGTCGAGACGACGCCCGGGGAGGTCGGATGCGTCGTGGCGGTCGCGCTCGACGACCCGCGACGGGCCGCCGTGGCACCCGGGATCGGCACCGGCTCGAACCCGATCGAGGCTGCGGCGCAGGCGACGATCGACGCCCTCTCGCGCTGAGCGCGCGCGGCGTTCGACCGACCACCCAGCGAGGCCGGCGGAACCAGATCCGGCTCCCCGGCCGTCTGGGGCCGCGCCCCCCGGCACCTTCGACGCGGTGAGTTTCGGCTCCTGGGGCCTCGGGTACAGGGCTCCGCGTTATGGGGGGGCTGGCCAAGCGTTGGTGTGCTGGTGGCCGCTGAGGTCCAGGGCATCACGGGGGAAGGCACACAGGGCTCCGGCCGGCTCGCGTACGCGCCGGGGATGGACGGCCTGCGCGCCGTCGCCGTGCTCGCGGTCATCGTGTTCCACGCCGGCGCGAGCTGGCTGCCGGGCGGGTTCCTCGGCGTGGACGTGTTCTTCGTCATCTCCGGGTTCCTGATCACCTCCCTGCTCGTCGCCGAGCACCGTGGCACCGGTCGACTCGCGTTCGGCGCCTTCTGGGCCCGCCGGGCCCGCCGGCTGCTTCCCGCCCTGCTCCTGCTCCTCGCGGTGATCACGGCGTGGGCGCTCAGCCCCTGGCCCGACCCGGTCCAGCTGCGCGCCTTTCCCGACGACGCGATGGCCTCGCTCTTCTACGCCGCCAACTGGCACTTCGCTGCCCACGGCGCGAGCTACTTCACGCAGTTCAGCGCGCCGAGCCCGCTCCAACATCTCTGGAGCCTCGCCATCGAGGAGCAGTTCTACCTCGTGTGGCCGTTGGTGCTCGCGGCCTTCCTCGCGCTCCGGAGGACGGGTCGGCGGCAGCTGCTCGCGCTCTCGCTGGGCGGCGCGGCGGCATCGATCGTCCTGATGGCGGTGCTCTACAACCCGTCACATCCGTCGGCGGTGTACTTCCAGACCGACACCCACGCCTTCGGGCTCCTCCTCGGCGCCGCCGCCGCGCTGTGCGTCGCTGGTGGCGGCGACCGGCTCGGTCGGGCGTGCACGGTGCTGGCGCCGGCGGCGCTCGCGGGGATGCTGGCGTGCTTCGCGGTCATCGACGGCCACGGTGCGTTCGCGTACCGCGGCGGGATCGCGCTGGCGGCGCTGGTCACGGTGCCGGTCGTGGTCGCCTCGTCTCGGCCCGGCGTCGTGTCGAGGTTGCTCGCCTTCCGCCCGCTCGTGTGGATCGGCCTCGTGTCGTACGGGCTCTACCTCTGGCACTGGCCCATCTGGACCGTCCTGACCGACGCCCGTCTTGGGCTCGACCCGGTCTCGGGCACGCTCGTGCGAAGCGCCCTCCTGCTGGCGGTCACGCTGGCGTCGTACCTCGGGCTCGAGCTCCCGATTCGACGCGGCGCGCTGCCCCGGTGGTCGGCGCGACTGGTCGCCCCGGCGGCGGTGGGCGGACTCGCCGCGGCGATCCTCGTGGTTCCGCTCCCGCCGCCGGTCTTCACGCCACCGGTCTCGGTCTCGGGCTCGGCGATCAGCGCGAGCCTGACCGCACGGGACACGCCGCGGGTTCCACGTGTCATGCTCGTCGGCGATTCGACGGCCGCGTCGGCCGCGTCGGGGTTCTTCGACGTCGCACGCGGCGACTACCAGCTCGTTCCCGCCGGGATGCCGCCGCACCCGGACTCCTACTGCCCACTGGACATCTGGCTCGACGCCGTCCGGGAGCCTGGCCGCGGGGTCCACGTCCACCCGCCGTCACCCGAGTGCGACTGGTTCCACATGTTCCCCACCCTCGTGCGGGCGTACGACCCATCGGTGGTGGTGGTGATGTTCAGCCTGTGGGACACGCTGCCGCATCACGTCAACGGGCGCTGGCTCGAGTCCGGGACGCCCGAGTGGGCCGCCGAGCTCCAGGCCGCCGCGAACTGCGCGATCAGCGAGCTCGGCGCGAACGGCGCCCGGGTCGAGCTCGTGCTGGCGCCCCGAACCATCGAGCAGCCGGGCTTCGGCGCCGAGTACTTGAGCGTCGTCTATCAGAGCGTCGCGGCCGGGGACCCGACTCGAGTCGGCGTCGTGGATGCCCGCGGGCCCACCGAGGCCGGGTCGACCGCGACCCGTTGGGACGGCATCCACTACACCCCGGATGGCGCGCGGCTCCTCGCAGGGATCGCGCGCCCCGCCTTGGCGGCTGCCCTCGCGCAGCCGCGCTTGCTACCGGCGACGCCGAGCCCCTGCCAGCCGCCGGGCTGATCGGACGCGACGCGAGCGCTCGCGTCGGTGCGGTTGGCAGCCGGCACGGCTGCCGATGACGCCGATATTGGGATCGATGGGCGGTCGCCCCGGAGGTCGTTGAGGGTAGGTCCAGTGTTTCGCTACGAGACGCCGGCGCCGCTCCCCAAGCCGTCCTCGCCGAACGCCCCAACCGCCGCGCCGATGCGGGTCAACTCGCCGATCGAAGTATTGACACCCACAGGTAGCGGCTGTGACCCTCCCTAGAGGAGGGCGTTCGGCACCTGTGGGGTGTCAAAACTCGATCACGCCGCTGACCTGCGAGTTGGCAGGAGCGTGCCGAAGACTGCTCAGTGAATTCTGAGACTGGTGCGGCTTATGAGGTCTGCGCCTGCCTCGAGCCGGGACGATCCGGTCTTTCACGAGCCAGCAAGTAACCGCTGGTCAAGGGCCGGATCGAGTTTTGACACCCCACAGGCCCGAACCGGGGAAACGCTGGAGCGGACGACGGGATTCGAACCCGCGACCCTCACCTTGGCAAGGAGGCGGGACCCGTCTCGTCGCGTCCACCGCGTGTTGTTGTGTTGGTATGCAACGGCTCCGCGCGCCTTCAGCGCGGTCAGACCGTCGTCGGCGTCGATGGCCTCGCGACAGCATGTGGACTCGAGATCGTCCTCGCCGCGGACCTGGTTGCGACGACCTGCGGACCGCTACGGTTTGCGAACGTCCGCCAGTGCAGAGGGGCTGAGCGATGGCGATCGACCGTCAGGAATCCCCGTACCGACGCGGCAACCGCTATGACCAGCTACCCATCCCGATGGTCACGGAGCACTGCATCCCCGTCGACGCGGGGGCGGTCCAGCTCGTCGTGGAGTCCCGCAAGCTGACCAACGAGATCATCAAGGGTACCTTTCGCGACGCCGCCGACGCGCAGATCGTCTTCGACGATTTCGGTGCCACGCTCCACGTGTGCGGAACGGCTGACGGTCTCGAGCACCTGCGCTTCGACTGTTTCGAGAACGAGCCGCACTACCACTACATCGAGCAGGCGAGCGGTGCGAACACTCTGGTGCGCATCGACGAGCTGGCGGTCGGCGACCCCATCGACTTCTCGCTCGCCTGCATCGAGCACCACCTCCCCGACATGCTCCGTCACTGCGGAGTCGGCGGCCTAGCCGACGAGGTCGCCGACCAGCCCGACAAGGTGAACACCGCGGTCGCCGAGGTCCGCGAGCTCATGAGGAAGGCCCGCTACCCGGTGGCGTGACGGCTACGTCACGAACGTGGCCACCCGGTGGTGGATACGCCACGTGCCGTTGTCGCAGTGGAAGGTGTCTTCGTATCGGCCCACGAGCTGGATCTTCCAGCCAGCCTCGCCCTGCAAGACGAAGACCACGTCGCTGATCGCGTTGGCCTCGTGGTCGTTCCAGTCGGTGACGAGGGTGTTGAGGACGAGGTGACGTTGGGGCGCCCGCGGCTTCCATCCGGAGTAGGCCTTGCGGAGGGCGTCGTGGCCTTCGTGCGTGCCCATGCCGCTGATCACGGAGACACCATCGGGGCAGAAGGTGGCGACGACGTCGTCGGTCCGGCCGTCGTCGAGGGCCTGGGTGTACGCGGCGATCGTGGCGCGGATGCCCTCGGCAACCTCTGCGAACGTCGTCGCCATGGTCAGAAACCGAGGTCGGCGATCGGCTTGTCGAACGGAGCCACGTTGACCTTCTCCAGTGCCGGGAGCAGCTGCTCGTAGGGAAGGCCGGCGAGGAACCCATCGATGGTCCGCTGCAAGTTGGAGATGTGACCCTCGAGCCGCTCGTTCAGACGCATGTACTCGAAGCCCTTCGCGTGCAGACCCTTCTGCTGTCGCGGCAGGTTCGAGAAGTCCTGGGCGGGGATCGGTGGCCACCGGGGATCGCTGCACTCCCACGCTTCGGGCGGCGCGAGCGGCACCGGCTCTTCGCCCTCGGGGAACCGCGCGAGCGACCAGATCTCCATCAGCGTCTCCTCCGGCCCCAAGGGGCGGAAACGGTACGAGGAAGCGCTGCTGTACATCGGCAGCACGAAGTAGTGCGGGAAGCACTGGTAGAAGGTCTCGTTGAACCCTCGCGTGTCGATCTCGTTAAGGTCGGGGATGTCCGCGCTCCGCTCGCGGTGCCAGCTGATGACCGCGTCGTTGAGCGCGCGATTCCAGGTCGAGATCGCGAGCTCCGGGTCGGTGGGCAGCTCCATGCCGCGCAGGCCCTCGGCGACGCTCACGTCGTTCGCGTGCACCATCCCGTCCATCCCGTCGCTCAGCACGCGCAGGTACTCGATCTCCGCTTCGATGAATGCAGGCGGGTCGAACGGCGCGCCGGATGGGAGCGAGTACCGCATCCCTTGGATGTCGAGCTGGGGATGGGTCACCACCACGTGGTACATCTCGACGAACGCCTCGATCGCGAGCTTCCAGTTCACGGGGAGACGGGCGGCGTACCACTTCTCGGCCCGCAGCGACTCGATCTTCCACGCCTCGAGGATCGTGGCGGCCGGCTCCATGCACTCGCGCACCGGCGGCGCGTCGCGGTCGAAGTTGATCCACGCGCACCCGCCCCACACCTCGCAGCGCACCGGCGTCAGGTTGATGTCGTCCGCTTGCAGGTTGTGCTCGGAGAACGTCGACGCCC
>DASZJD010000058.1 GCA_035948415.1 Acidimicrobiia bacterium
CGGGTAGAGCTTGTCCACCCACGCGCCGTCCCACTCGAAGCCCCCGTTAGCCTCCACGTCGGCGGCGAACCACGGGTCGTGGTGGATTGCGACCAGCTGGTCGCAGAGGCCGCGGACCGGCTCGGCGAGCGCGTCGTAGGCAGCCTGCAGGTTGACCCACATGGTGTCGCCGCCGACCTCGGGCATCTCGAGCATGTACAGGACGGTGCCGAGCGGCGGTGTGTTGACGTACGTCACGTCGGTGTGCCAGAAGGCCGACTTGTTCGCGCGGCTGTCGATGGGGAGGACCTCCGGGTGCCCATCCAGGGCCGGGATGACCGGATGCGCGGGCGTCAGCTCTCCAAACTGACGGGTGAACGCGGCTTGTTGCTCCGGTGTGAGCTCCTGGTCCGGGAAGAAGAGGACGAGATGGCTCGTCAGCGCGGTGCGGACCTGGCGGATGCGCTCGTCATCGAGCGGCCGCGAGAGGTCGAGACCGAGGACCTCGGCCCCGATCACCGGTGTGAGCGGCCGGAGGTCGAGGGCGCTCGTCGTCTGCATCGCTGTCACCGCCCCGATTATGGCCGCTGCCGAGCTGGCGGTCTGCTGCGGGATCTTCCGCCTCGTGCGGGTGCTTGCCTTCGCCGGGAGGCGGTGCCGACCCCCCGGGCGATCTGCTGGCGGACGGACCTTGAGCGCCTTGTGCCCGTCGGCCCCACGCGGTTTGCCCGCCCGATCAGCGCCAGCTATTCAGACCCGATGGAGTTTCGTCGCGTGGGACGAAGCGGTTTGCGCCTGCCCGCGATCTCGCTCGGACTCTGGCAGAACTTCGGCGACGATCGCTCGTTCGAGAACCAGCGCGACGTGATCTGCCGTGCCGTCGATCTCGGCGTCACGCACTTCGACCTCGCGAACAACTACGGACCGCCGCCCGGGGCCGCTGAGCGCAACTTCGCCCGGGTTCTCGGTCGCGACCTGCGGGGCCATCGAGACGAGCTCGTGATCTCGACCAAGGCGGGCTATCTCATGTGGGACGGCCCGTACGGGGAGGGCGGCTCCCGCAAGCACGTCCGGGCCAGCCTCGATCAGAGCCTCACGCGGCTCGGCCTGGACTACGTCGACATCTACTACGCCCACCGTTTCGACGACGAGGCCCCGCTCGACGAGACGCTCGGGGCGCTCGACACGGCGGTGCGACAAGGCAAGGCGCTCTACGTCGGCGTCTCCTCCTACTCGGCCGCCCAGACCCGTGACGCCGCCGCCATTCTGCGGGGACTGGGCACGCCGCTGCTGGTTCACCAGCCGTCGTACTCGATCCTGGACCGCTGGATCGAGCGGGAGAACCTGCTCGCGGTGTTGGAAGACGAGGGTGCGGGCTGCATCGTCTTCTCGCCCCTCTCGCAGGGGTTGCTCTCCGATCGCTACCTCGAGTCCGTGCCCCGCGGCTCACGAGCCAGCGCGGGCGTGACGCTGACCGCCGAGGTCCGCCACCCTCTGCTCCTGGACCGTGTCCGAGCCCTGAACGCCGTGGCCGGCCGGCGCGGGCAGTCCCTCGCCCAGATGGCGCTCGCGTGGACGCTCCGAGACCCGGGCGTCACCGCCGCGCTCACGGGGGTGAGCAGCGTCGCGCAGCTCGAGGCCAACGTCGTCGCCCTCGAAGGGCCTCCCTTCACCGAGGAGGAGCTCGCCGAGATCGACCGGCAGTCGACGTTCACCTGACCCTTCGGCGGTCGCCGGCGGTGTCGCCCGTCGAACGCGCCGAGGTGTCGGCTCGGATGTTCAGCCCGGCGGGCGCGCCGGCCTCGAGGACCCGACGGGCCGCGACGCCTCGGAGTGGGGCCTCCGCGTCCGCTCATTGATCCGGTCGCGCGGCCGTGAGGCGGGCGGCCTGCGTGGTGAGGTAGTGGCGCTCGCGGAGATTGCTGGTGCGGGTGGCCGCGGCCCGGAACTCGACGATGGCCGGCCCGGTCTCGCCGGCCAGCTCGAGGAGGTGCGCGCGGACGGAGTGGAGGCGGTGGTGGTCGCCGAGGCGCTCACCGAGACCGTCGAGCAGTTCGAGCCCGGCGCCGGGCCCGTCGACCATCGCCGCCGCGACCGCCCGGTTCAGCGTCACCATCGGGTTGCCGGTCATCCGCTCGAGCCGGCCGTACAGGGACAGGATTGTCGACCAGTCGGTGTCCCCGTGGCTGGCGGCCTGGTCGTGGACCGCGGCGACGGCGGCTTGCAGCTGGTACTCCCCGACCGGTCCCCGCTCCAGGGCCCCGGTGACGAGCGCCACCCCCTCGGCGATGAGACCCCGGTCCCAGCGGGTGCGGTCCTGCTCGGCGAGCGGCACGAGCTCGCCGTCGGCTCGGGTGCGAGCGGGCCGTCGGGCGTCGGTGAGCAGCATGAGGGCCAGCAGGCCGGCCACCTCAGGGTCCTCGGGCAGCGCGGCGTGCACGGCCCGAGTGATGCGGATGGCCTCGCCCGAGAGGTCGGTGCGGGCCAGGTCGGGGCCGCTGCTGCTGGCGTAGCCCTCGTTGAAGAGGAGGTAGAGGACGTGGAGCACGGATCGCAAGCGCTCGGGGCGCTCGTCGGGCGACGGGAGCGTGAACGGCTCGGGTGACGCCTGGATCTTCGCCTTGGCCCGGCTGATCCGCTGGGCCATCGTCGCCTCGGGGACGAGGAAGGCGGTGGCGATCTCGCGGGTGGTGAGACCCCCGACGGCGCGCAGCGTGAGCGGGATGGCCGCCGCCGGCGTGAGCGACGGGTGGCAGCACATGAAGAGGAGGATCAGCGTGTCGTCGTGGCCCGAGGCGGGGTCGGGCCGGGCGACCGACCAGGAGGCGGCGAGGTCCTCCCGGCGGCGGCGAGCGTCGTCGCGGCGGTACTGGTCCGCCATCCGGCGCGAGGCCACCCGGATGAGCCACGCCAGCGGCTGGTCGGGCTCTCCCTCGGCGGGCCAGGTCGTGGCGGCGGTGAGCAGGGCCTCCTGCACCGCGTCCTCGGCGTCGGCGAGGTCGCCGTACCGGCGGGCGACGGCACCGAGGACCCGCGGCGCCAGCTCGCGCAGCCGGCCCTCGGTGCTCGTGGCGGTGGTCACACCTCGGGGTCCGGAGCGCCCAACACTTCCCGGACCTCGATGGGCTGGCGGATCGGCACCCCGTTCGGCCCGGGGGCCGCCGACGCCTGAGCGGCGATCTCCAGGGCCCGCTCGGCGGTCTCGACGTCCACGATCCGGTACCCGGCGAGCAGCTCCTTGGACTCGGGGTAGGGACCGTCGGTGATCACTGGTGCGGTCGCCCCGTCCGACACCACGAACTTGGCGCGCTCGGGCCCGGCCAACCCCTGGGCGTCGACGAGCTCACCGCGCTCGGTGAGCTCCTGGTTCAACGCGTGCTGGAACTGGATGTGGGCCTGGATGTCGTCGGGGGTCCACTCGGTCATGGGCGCGCAGCCCGACTCGACCTCGCCGTAGTTCTGCAGCAGCATGAATCGCATCGCTCCATCCTTCCTGGTCGGCGGCGCCCCGGCGGCGCCGCTCGTCCAGATGTCGGTGCTGCGACCGGATTCTCGACATCCGACCATCAACGGCCGTACCCGGCGATCGGCCGCCCGACCCCCGGGGTCCGGGCTGAAGTCGGTCGCGGGAGCGACCCCGCGGGCGGCCTGGGGGCGCGGACGTCGGAGCCGCTGCCTTCCCCCGTGCTAGGCCGTGTGGCGTGGAGGTCGAGACCGAGCGCCTCCGTCTCCGGCCGCTGCGCATGAGCGACGCGGACGGTCTGCTGCGTCTGCAGCAGGAGCCGGAGATGATGCGCTACTTCGGGGACGGACACGTCTACGGCGCCGACGAGAGCCAGTTCTGGCTCGAGTGGCACGTCGCCATGTGGAACCTCGAGGGGTATGGCTTCTGGGCCGTCGAGCAGACCGCGCACGAGGGGTTCGCCGGGTGGCTCGGCGTGACCAAGGTCTGGGAACCTCCGGACCTGATGCCGGTCAGCGAGGTGGGCTGGTTCCTCGACCCCAGCTGCTGGGGTCAAGGGCTGGCGACCGAAGGCGCTCGAGAGGCCCTCCGGTTCGCGTTCGGTCCGCTGGGGCTGCCGCGGGTCATCGCTCGGTACAACGCCGACAACCGGGCGTCCGGCCGGGTGATGGAGAAGATCGGGATGCGCCTCTGGCAGGAGCGACCGCATCCGGACCGGTCCGATCAGACCGTGCGCATCTATGAGAAGTACGCCGACTAGCGATCGCCGGCGCGCGTGGCGGGGCTCGGCGAGCGGCGTGACCCCTGGCACCCGGACCGACGGAAGCGCCCGATTCGTGGCTCGGGGCCGAGACGTGACCGGCTCGCAGCGGAGCCGATTCGATCAACCGCCCGAGCGCTGCCAGCAGCGGCGGCCTGGCCCGAGCTCACGACGGTAGGGAGTGCCAATGTCGAAGCTGCGCGTGCACAACTTCTCGCTCTCGCTTGACGGCTACGCCGCGGGACCGGATCAGAGTCTCGACAACCCGCTCGGCGTGGGCGGGGGCGGATTGCACGAGTGGGTGTTCGCGACGCGCAGCTTCCGGCGCATGCAGGGCCTGGACGGTGGGGACGAACGGGGCCTCGACAACGAGTTCGCCGCCCAGGGGGAGGTCGGCATCGGCGCGACCATCATGGGCCGCAACATGTTCGGCCCCGTCCGCGGACCGTGGGGCGACGCGGACTGGAAGGGTTGGTGGGGTGACAACCCGCCGTTCCACCACCCGGTGTTCGTGTTGACCCACCACCCGCGGGCCTCGATCACGATGCAAGGTGGGACAACGTTCCACTTCGTCACCGACGGCATCGAGGCCGCGCTCGAGCGAGCGGTGGAGGCGGCCGACGGCCACGACGTGAGGCTCGGCGGCGGCGCGGCCACGGTCCAGCAGTACCTCCGGGCTCGTCTCATCGACGAGCTGCACCTGGCGATCGTTCCCATCCTCCTCGGGCGCGGCGAGCGACTCTTCGACCATCTCGGCGACGGTCCGGTCGGGTATTCCGTCGAGTTCGCCTGCTCGCCGGCCGTGGTGCACGCTCGCCTGCTCCGGGCACCCGGCGGTCCCGCCGCGTGACGGGCCCCGCCCCGCCTCCCCGCGAGGGGACTGGGACCTCAGCGACGGCTCGGCTCCTCCGAGTCCAAGGCCCGTCGCATCCTCGAGGCGAGATCGGCGAACGACGGATAGACGCTCTCACCGCCGATCGCCTCGACCGACGGCTTCCAGAGGTCCCACCGGCGGACCAGGGTGGGACCCGCCAGTGACCGGATGAACTCGAAGTCGATCGCGCCGTGCCGCTCGAGCGCGCCCAGCTGCTCGAAGTAGTCCAGCTCGCGGTACAGGACATACGCCTCGGGCGCGTTCGCCGCGATGTAGCCCTGGAACGCGGCGCGGAGGTGCTCGCCGGTCTTGAACTCGGCGACGAGTCTCCGCGTCTCAACCAGATCGGGCTCGCTCCAGCGGCGCAAGAACTCGCCCGCGATCTGTGTATGGCGGCTCCTCCGGGTCTCGCGGACCTGCTGCGCGGCGAGGAACGCGGCGACGATGGCCCCGAGCAGGCCGAGCGCCCCGACGGCAGTCGCGATCGCAGTCACCGTCTCGGCCCAGTTCGGGCTCACCGCGAGCATCGGTGCTCCTCTCGCCTGGCCTCGGTCAGCATCACGAGTCTCCCAGCCGCGCCCGTCCGTGCGCGCTGAGTCCGCGTTCGTGACTGCGCGCCCGGTGCTGCGCGAGCGCGAGCTCCGGCCCGCGAACCTACGCCGCCGGCGGCGCGCCTGCCGGCGGGCACGCCGAGGACGCGGCGGTCGCCATGGCACGCGGCCGGTCCGCTCGGCCGCGCGTGGACCCGGTCCGCGTAGTGTCGCCGTGTGGTCCTGAGGCCGCGCGGCGAGGCGCGCGCTACCCGGTTGCTCGGTGGCGTCGCGGTGATCGCGATGGCGCTGGCGTTGATCGGCGCCGCGCCGCCGCCGGGGACCGGGGCTGCCGCGCCGGGCCCGCCGGAGGGGCTCACCGTCGACGGGTTGACCGCCCCGGTCGGGCTGGGCCTGGCCGACGTCCAGTTCGCGTGGCACGTGAGCGATCCCCGACGGGGGGCGGTGCAGGCCGGCTACCGGATCGTGGTGACTCGCCCGCTCCTGACCGGCGGCGCGGGCAGCGCGGCGCGCACTTGGGACAGCGGTCGGGTCGCATCGAGCGACGAGGCTTTCGTTCCCTACCTCGGGCCCGCGCTGGCTCCGGACACGACCTACGAGTGGACGGTGCAGACCTGGGACGCAGCCGGGGCCGCGGGGCCGTTCGCGGCGCCGGCTCGGTTCGAGACCGGGCTCGGGGACCCGGACTGGCGGGCCGAGTGGATCCGCCGCGCCACGAACGACACCGTCGAGTACGACCAGTACACCTACGCCCGGAAGGAGTTCTCCCTCCCGTCGTCGCCGGTCGTGCGCGCCCGCGTCTACGTGTCGGCCGACCAGCAGTATGAGCTGACGCTCAATGGCGTCCGCGCGGGCAAGGGACAGGCGTACAGCTACCCGGACTCGCAGTACTACGAGACCCTCGACGTCACCCGCCTGCTGCGCTCGGGGGCCAGCAACGCGATCGGCATCCTCTCCAGCTGGCAGGGCGCGACGAAGGGACACCCGGCTGGGACCCCCGGCGTCATCGCTCAGCTGTCGGTGCTGCACCAAGACGGCAGCACCGAGCTGATCACCACCGACGGCTCGTGGCGGGTGCTGCAGGGCAACTGGGGACCGGGGACCCAACGCGACCAAGAGGGAGACCAGGTCGACTACACCGAGAACATCGACGGGACCCACGAGCCCGTCGGCTGGGATCAGCCGGGCTTCGACGACCGGCGCTGGGATCCCGCCACCGTGCTCGGGCCGGCCGGCGTCGCCCCGTGGACCCACCTCGTTTCTGCCCGCACGCGGGTCGTCGAGGAGCCGGTGCGGGCGGTATCGCTCACTCGCCTGGGAAGCGGCGCGGTCGTCGCCGACTTCGGGAAGGTATACGCGGCAGTGCCGACGGTGACCTTCCACCACGGGATGAGCGGTCACCAGGTCACGATGCACGCCGGCTTCCTCCTCGACTCGCGCGCCGGCGGGCACGGACCGGTGTCGGTCCTCCACGGAACCCAGCACACGAACATGAGCTACTCGTACGTGGAGCGCGCCGGCCGCCAGACCTTCCACCCGTTCGACTACCTCGGGTTCCGCTATCTGCAGCTGGACAACCCCGGCGAGACCCTGTCACCGAGGGACGTCGTCGCCCTCACCCGGCACACCGCGGTCCCCGACGAAGGAGGAGCCCGGTTCTCATCATCGGACCCACGGACGGACGCGGTGTTCGAGCTCGGCCGCCACTCCGCGCTCTTCACGGCCCAGGAGCAGTTCGTCGACACCCCAACCCGGGAGAAGGGCCCGTGGCTCTGGGACGGCTTCAACGAATCGCAGACGGCGATGGCCGCCTTCGGCGACCAGAACCTCACCCACCAGTCACTGCTCCAGTTCGCGCAGTCGCAAGCGCGCTACTGGCCCCAGGGCCGGATCAACAAGATCTACCCGACCGGGCTGGGCGCGCTCGACATCAACGAGTTCAGCGAGATCTACCCGGAGTGGGTCTGGCAGTACTGGCTTGACACCGGGGACCGCAGCGTCCTGGAGACCGTCTACCCCACGGTCCTCAACCTCTCGACCTACGTCGCAGCGGCGATCGAACCGTCGACCGGCCTGGTCACGAGCCTCCCCGCCACCAACATCTATTACCGGTTTCCGGTCGTGACGAGGCTGAACGTGCTCGGCGTCGACGTCTTCCGGCGGGCGGGCGACATCGCCGCCGCGCTCGGTCAGCCCACGGACCAGGTGGACCAGCAGCGACAACGCCAGGCTCGCCTCACGACCGCGATCAACGCCCGGCTGACCCGCGCCGACGGCATCTACGTCGACGGGCTCGACAGGAACGGCGCCCAGACGAAGCAGGCCTCCCAGGACGCGAACACCGCGGCCGTCGCGTACGGCGTCGTGCCCACCAGCGCCGAGCAAGGGGTCGCCCGCTACGCCGCGAGCCTCGGCATGGCCAATCCGCCCCGCACCGCCGGGGAGCTCCTCGAGGCGCTGCGTCTCGCCGGACGCGAGCACGACCTCCTCGATCGGATCACCAACCGCAGGACGCCCGGGTGGGCCAACATCCTCGCCCGGGGCGGCACCTTCACGTGGGAGGTCTGGCAGCCCTCGGACGCCAACGGGGACAGCATGTCCCACGGCTGGGGCGCGAACGTGCTCGTCGAGATCCAACGGGCGCTGCTCGGCGTCGACCCGACCGGACCGGGCTACGCCACCTTCGACGTCTCCCCACCACGCGGGGGCCTCGCCCGGGCGTCCGGACGCGTCCCGACGCCGCGAGGCTTCATCACCGTCGCCTGGCGCCGCCAGGCACGATCGGGCGCGACCGCCCTCGACCTGACCGTCCCCACGAACGCCACCGCGACCGTGCACCTCCCGACCACCGGCACCAAGGGGATCACCGAAGGCGGGAAGCCGCTGCTCGAGGCCGCGGGGGTGCGCATCCTCGAGACGGACCGCGACCACACGACCCTCCAGGTCGGGGCCGGGAGCTACCGCTTCCAACCCAAGTGACGCCGGGTCGCCGCGAGCGCTCAGGAGCGTCGACTCTGGGCACCGCGCTCCCTCTCGGTCCCCGTTGCCGACGGCGCTTCGGAACGCCGCCATCCGGCGCGAGGTGAGCGGGAAGTCGAGCCGCCGGTCCAGACCGGTCTGGGCAGAATGAGGGCGTGACGGCACCGTGGACGCTCGACGAGCTGGCCCACGCCGGTCTCGAGCATCTCGATCCCACCTTCGTCGCGGCCTACGACCGCAAGCAGGGTCTCGACCCGGTCGATGACCTCGCCGTCCTCCGGCGGCACGGGCTCGACGAGTCGGCGACGGTCGTCGACCTCGGCGCCGGGACGGGACGGCT
>DASZJD010000059.1 GCA_035948415.1 Acidimicrobiia bacterium
GTGACCGTGGTGCCGGATCTGATCGTCATCGTCGCGGGTGTGAACTTGAAGTTGACGATGCGCACGTCAACCGTTCCCGCCGTGGCAGGGGCTGGGTTGACCGCGGGTGCCGAAGCCACCGGGGCGGGGGCCGGTGCCGTCGTGGTCGGGGCGGGCACCGTGGTGGACGGCGTTGCAGCCGGCTTGGGCGCTGCGGGCGCAGCATGCGCAGCCATCGCGGCGCCGCCGGAACCACCGGCGGCGAGCGAGACCCCGATACCCCCGACCGCGGCGACAACGACCACCGCGAGCAGCGTCTGCGCAATGCGATTGTGCAATACGCCCTTCATGGTTGTTCCTTTCGTGGTTCGATCGTGTGACGCCTTGGGATACGGGCGCGAGTTACACCGGGACTGTTGCTGGGTCCCTGCACGGCGCGTCAAAGCTCGGATCGCTGTCCCCCGTCAGGCGTGGAGCTCGGTGGACGGACCGGGGCTGCGCTGTTTAGGTTGAAATAGGTGTGGTCCATCAGATGACTCTCGGCCCGCATCTCCTCGCGTCGAACCCGCCCGTCGGAGATGCCGACCCAGATGCGGAACCAGGCCGGCAGGTCGGGGCGCACGAAGGCGATGATCCGAGAGGGCACGCCGTCCGCCTCGCCGGTGCCAACGATCCGCGGTGCGGTGGCCGGTTCCCAGACGTCCCGGAAGTAGGGATCGGGCCACCGGAACCCCGCGCCGGCCGGCTGCTCCGTCCAGGGCTCCGATGGCTGAGCCCGCTCGAAGCTGCGGGTCCCGATGTCGATCTGCTGGGACCCGGTGGTCGTGAACGAGATGGCATCCGGAGCGTGGAAGCTGTAGTTGGCGGCGATCACCGGGCCGTCGGCCGCGCTCCGGAGGGTCTCGTGGAGCTGGGCCGAGCGCAGGCCGGCCTCGGCGCGTAAGGCTCGAGCCAGCTCCCGCGCCCCCGAGGGCGCCGGGAGCGGAAGCACGAATGAGCTGTCCACGGGCCCGCGCCTCGACGTGAGCGTCACCTCGAGCGTCCAGACACCGTCGCGACCGAGCGGGACGTGCCCGTCGAAGATGTTCGCATCGCTCGGCGCCAAAGCCGACTCGAAGTGGCGGCGTCCCCCGACGAAGCCAGCGAGGTGCACGTCGCCGAGCCCATCGGTGTCGGCGGCACCGAGGATCTCGACCCGGACCTTCACCGGTCGCGCTCGCGGAGGCATGACCGTGAGCGCCACGACGTAAGGCCCGGAGGCCTGCGCGACCGAGACCGGGCCATTGCGGGCAAAGCCGGCGAGGGGGGACCCGACCGCAGTCACCGTTGTGGGCGTCAGCGGTGGGGCCGGTGGCGCGGTGGCCGAGAGGACGGTGGCGACCACCAGCGCGCCCGCTGCGACCAGCGCCTCGAGACGCACCGGTCGTCGGACTTCGACCGGCGCCGCCCCGACGGCTCGCCGTCGCCAATGCCACGCGCCCGCGGCGGCAAGGAGGAGGAACGCGGCCAGCTTCGCGAGCAAGATCCGGCCATAGTCAGTGGCGACCAGCTGAGTCGCTGTGGAGAGCTCCAGGCTGGCGCTCGCCACCCCCGTGAGGCCGACCGCGATGGCCGCCCCGATGGCATACGGCGACAGCAGCCTCAGCGTCTGGATGACCCGGGTCGAACACAGCGAAGCGGCAATGGCGAAGAGCCAGATGCCGGCGGCGGCGAGGTGCACCGTCACCAGCGCCGCACCCAAGACCGGGGACTGCGTCGCCACGTGCCCCGAGGCGACCTCAGCGAGCAGAGCAACCACGCTCGCCCCGGCATACTGCGCCCAGCGGCTCCGAGCGGCGAGCACACCAACCGCCGAGGCACACAGCACCACAAGCCGGAGCTCACCCACGCGTCCGGCGAGCAGTCCGGCGCTCGAGCGTGCCGCCAACGCCGCCACGACCACCATTAGCGATCCCACCAGCGCCAGCGTCGGGGCGAGGCGGCCGAGCCCAGCGAGGCGAGACCGTGGGACACCTGCCCGGCCCGCAGTCCGACGCAGTGCCACCACGCCCACCCAGAGGGCCACGCCGGCGAAGACAAGCACCTGACCGCCCAGTTCCAGGGGACCCTCCGCGGTCACCGCGCCCGTCCGCAGATGCTGGCTGGCGGTGGTGGCCGTCGCGACCGCGAAGCGGTAGCTGCCGTGCAGCGTGTGACCATCGTCGCTCGAGACCGACGTCCAACGGACGAGGTACTGGCCCGGCCGCAGGAGGGCCAGGGGGCGCCGCATCACCCGCGCGCCTTCGCCCATGACCGCCGCCGGTCCCCGGGTGGCGTCGCCGGCTGGTCCGGTGACCGTGATCGTGCTGAGCGACGGATTGAGCGCCTCGCTGAATCGCAGCACCACCGCCACGGCCTGAGGGACGCTCGCTCCCGGCGCCGGAGTCGCCGACGCTAACTCCGCGTGCGCTGAGGCTGGCGTGACCCACAGCACCGACAGGACGAGCGCCAGGAGAGCCACCGCGACGACCCGTCGGGCGATCTGCCGCAAGCGCCCTGTCCGCACGTCTCCGTCGCGGGATCGATGTCCGGCGTCTCGCCGGCCCGAACCGTTCATCTGCCCTCACTCCAGCGTGGCGGCCGGCATCGGCGCTCTCACCTTTGAATAGCGCCGCGAGTTACGTCATCGAGCCGCACACGAAGCGCCCGCGAGGCCGCCGGTGTTCCGGCGACGCGTAACCCGTCGGCGTATCGATCACCGGTACACGAGAACGGGAGACCGACGAATGGACCAAGGCAGCTACAGCCGATGGGCCAGGCCCGCGGCCAAGGCCCTCGCCCGGGCCCACCACGCCGCGTACCGGGCCACCAATGGCTGGCTCGGTGCCCGTTGGCGGGGCGCTGAGGTCGCGTGGATCACGACCACCGGCCGCCGGTCCGGACGACGACGGACCACACCCGTCGTCTGTCTGCGCGAGCAGGGCCAGATCGCCGTCGTCGCCTCAAACGGTGGCAGCGACCACGCGCCCGACTGGTGGCTCAACCTCCAGCACGACCCCCGAGCCGAGGTCGAGATCGCCAGAACACGTCACGCAGTCTGGGCCCAACGCGCCCATGCCGACCTCGAACAACGCCTCGCGACCCGCTTCGCGCAGGCCTTTCCGCGCTTCGAGCACTACCAGCGACGCACCGAGCGAGACATCCCGGTCGTGCTCCTGCACACCGAGCCCGCGGCTCCGACGAAGCGGCCGCGGGCCCTCGACCAGTCCTGTAACCCCGTGTCCTATCTCGCATCATGATCACTGAACCGGAACGCGCAGGACGGCAGGCGGACTCTCCGCCGTGCGGGCACCGGACGGCACCGAGCGCCACCGCTGTTCGAGACGCCCACCAGCACCGGCTGCTGCCCCGCGTCGGGCTGTGGCGTCCGAACACGGCCCCAAGCCGGAGCGTGCACTGGTCGCCGGCCCGAGGGAACCAGTCTCCCGGGACCCTGGCCGTGCGTACCCTCGGGACCGCGGGTCCGCCGATCGTGCTGCTACACGGTCTGCCCAGCTCGGGACGCTTCTGGGGCGCCGACTACGACGCGCTCGCGAAGAACGCCCGCCTCGTGGTCCCGGACCTCCTGGGCTTCGGACGGTCCCCGCGACCAACCGGGGGATACGGTCCGAACGACCACGCTGACGCCGTCGCCGCCACCCTGCGCGGGCTCGGCACCCACAACGGACCCGCCCTCGTCGTCGGCCACTCTGTCGGTGCCCTCGTCGCGCTCCGCCTTGCCGCTCGCCACCCTTCGCTCGTCGCCGGGATCGTCGGTTTCGGCGCACCGATCTATCGCGACTACGCGGCCGCCCGCGGCTTCCTCGCCCACCTCGGCCCAATGGCGCGCCTCTTCGGTCTCGATACTCGATGGGCCGAGCTCGCCTGCACGTGGCTCTGTCAACGCCACCGCCGTGCCGCAGCCCGACTCGCCGCGCGCCTCCGCCCCGACCTGCCGAAGGCACTCGCCGCCGACGCCGTCGAGCACTCCTGGGAATCGTTCAGCGAGACCCTCGCCCGCGTGGTTCTGACCGCGGAAGCACCAGGCTGGCTCGATCAGATCGACGTTCCCGTCCATCTGATCGTCGGTGGCGAGGACCCACTCGTCGACATCCCGTTCCTCGACGAGCTCGCGCGCGGCCATCCGAGGCTCCAGCTCAG
>DASZJD010000060.1 GCA_035948415.1 Acidimicrobiia bacterium
GACGCGGAATTTCCTGGAGGTCGAGACCCCCATCCTGCAACCGCAGGCAGGCGGGGCGCTGGCCCGTCCGTTCTTCACTCACGCCAACGCGCTCGACACCGACTTCAGCCTGCGCATCGCGCCGGAGCTGTTCCTCAAGCGACTGGTGATCGGCGGCTACGAGCGGGTCTTCGAAATCGCCCGCAACTTCCGCAACGAGGGAATCGACACCCGGCACAGCCCGGAGTTCACCTCGCTCGAGGCGTACCGGGCCTTCGGTGACTTCCGCGACGGAATGGACCTCACCGAGCAGCTGATCGTCGAGGCCGCGAAGGGTGCCGTCGGCAAGCTTGAGTTTGACATCGGCGGCCACGTCGTCGACCTGACGCCGCCCTGGCCGCGCCGTGACCTCCTCGACATGCTGCAGGAGCGGCTTGGCGAGCGGGTGCACCCGTCCATGCCGGTAGAGCGGCTGCGCGAGATCTGCGCGGCCAACGACGTGGCCTGCCTCCCGGCGTGGGGCCCGGGGAAGCTGGTCTTCGAGCTTTACGACCAGCTCCTCATGGGCGAGACCGCGGGGCCGGTGTTCATCTACCACTACCCGACGGAGGTCTCTCCGCTCGCCCGCCAGTCCGCTGAGGACCCCACGATCACCGACCGCTTCGAGCTGGTCATCGGGGGCCGGGAGCTGGCCAACGGATACAGCGAGCTCAACGACCCCGACGAGCAGGCGAAGCGGTTCGAGGCCGAGGCCGAGGCCGCGTCCGGCGGGGACGCCGAGGCGCACCCGGCCGACGCCGCCTTCGTGCGGGCGCTCGAGTACGGGCTCCCGCCGACGTCCGGCATCGGCATCGGCATCGACCGGCTGATCATGCTCCTCGCCGAAGTCTCGGCGATCCGCGACGTCATTCTCTTCCCGATCATGCGAACGGAGACAGTGTCATGACCGCCGTCTATGAGGGCGTGGCGGCGCCCGATTCCTTCTTTGTCCCCGATCTCATCCGCCTCGAGGTGGGCCGGGGGGACCGGGTTGTGGTCGTGAGCGACCTGCACCTCCCGCCGGTCGCGACGGACGTGTCCGCACGCGCCGCCGACGAGCTGGCAGAGCTGCTTGACGGCTTCCGCGAGCCCGGGATGCTCGTGCTCGCCGGTGACGCGTTCGAGCTGCTCGCCGCGGCGCCGGACGTCGCCGCGATCATGGACGCCCACCCCCAGTTCACCGCCGCGGTCAAGCGTTTCGCGGCGGATCCGGGTCATCGCGTCGTGCTGACCCCGGGAAACCACGACGGGCAGCTCGCCTGGGACGAGGAGTCGGTAACGCTGCTGCGCGACCGCCTCGGCGTGACCGACGTGAGCCTGGCCTGCGACCTGGCGGTGGCGACCGGAGACGGCAGCCGGCTGGTCCGGGTGATGCACGGCCACCAGTTCGATCAGTACAACGCGTTCGACGACCCCCGGTCCCCGGTCGACACGCCACTCGGGCACCACGTCGTCCGGCAGGTCCTGCCGAAGCTCGTGTCCCGCGACCACCCTGGCTCGCTGCTCGAAGGCGTCCGGTGGTGCAACGGGGATCCGGGCGCTTTCCTGGGATCGCGCCTGCTCTACCGCATGGTGGCGGGCTGGCTGTGGTGGCTGGCGGTGCCGTTCGCGGCGGCGCTGGTGCTGCGCTTC
>DASZJD010000061.1 GCA_035948415.1 Acidimicrobiia bacterium
AGGGCGGTGGCCATGCCGCCGCCGGCGCACATCGCGGCCACGCCGACGCCGCCGCCGCGACGGCGCAGCTCGTAAACGAGCGTGAGCACCATCCGGGCTCCGGTCATCGCGATCGGATGGCCCAGGCTGCAGCCGCTGCCCAGGACGTTCACGACGTCCTCGTCGAGGTCGAGCGCCCGGGTCGCGGCGACGGCCACCGAGGCGAAGGCCTCGTTGATCTCCCAGAGGGCGACGTCCCCGGCCGACAGGCCGGCCCGGGCGAGCGCCTTGCCGATGGCCACCGCCGGCGCCAGGCCGGTCTCGGCGGGCGGTACGCCGGCCGAGGCCCACGCCCGGACGACCGCCAGCGGCTCGAGCCCGCGAGAAGCGGCGAAGGACCGGTCGGCGACGACCATCGCGGCCGCGCCGTCGTTCACGCCGGCCGAGTTGCCCGCAGTGATGCTGAAGCCGTCGATCTCGGGGTGCAGCGGCTTCAATGACGCGAGCTTGTCCAGGCTCGAGGTCCGCCTGGGGTGCTCGTCGACCGCGAAGCTGACCCGCGTCCCGTCGCGCCGGGTGACCTCGATGGGAACGATCTCGTCGGTGAAGCTCCCGGCGTCGATCCCGGCGACGGCGCGCTGGTGGGAGCGCAACGCCCACGCGTCCATCTCCTCCCGGGTGAGGCCGGCCTTGACCGCGGTGTTCCAGCCGACCGTGATCGTCATGTCCCGGATCGGGGCGTCGGACGTCTCGCGGTGGCTCGGCGCAAGCCAGTCCTCTTCCACCTCGTCGGTCCCGGGAACGCGCCGGCTCGTCTTCGGGGCGGTCGAGCTCGACTGGACGCCGCCCGCCACGACGGCCCGGTCCATGCCCGCGATGATCGATGCCGCGGCGCTCTGCACCGCCGCGAGTCCCGAGGCGCAATGCCGGTTGTGGGCGACGCCAGGCGCGTTCACCAGCCCGGCTTCGATCGCGGCGTACCGGGCGATGTCTCCGCCGCCGTAGAGCGACTCCCCCATGATGACGTCATCCACGAGCTCAGGGGCAAGACCAGATCGCCGAACGGCCTCGGTGACTGCCCTGGTGCCGAGCTCGAGCGCGCCGGTGTCGACGAGCGATCCCCGGTACGCCGTCCCGATCGCGGTTCGGGCACCCGAGACGATGACCGCCTCATGGTTCGTCATGTGATGCTCCTTCGGTGGCCGAGGCGGATAGCCCGGCTCGTTCGGCTTAATGGGTCTTGATCGTCAGCTCGCCGTCACCAGCTGGCCAGAGCGCTCGGCGGTCAGCTCGTCGTGGTCGACGAGCACCTTCCCGTTGACGAGCGTGTAGTCGTAGCCGTGCGCGCGCTGGACGAACCGGCTGGCGCCCAGCGGGAAGTCGGCCACCAGTTCGGGCGTACGCAGGTGCAGGCTTTCGAGATCGATGACGTTCACGTCGGCGAACGCGCCCGGTACCAGCCGCCCCCGGCCGGCCAGGCCGAACAGCTCGGCACCCTCCAGCGTGAGCTTGTGGACCGCCCGGCCGATGTCCAGCCGCCCGGAGTCCCGGACCCAGTGGCTGAGCACGTAGGAGGGCTGGCCCGCGTCCATGGTCAGCGCGACGTGC
>DASZJD010000062.1 GCA_035948415.1 Acidimicrobiia bacterium
GGCCGACGGATGGACGGCGACGGTTCAAGCCCGTTCGTCCTGGTTCCCGTGAAGGTAGCCACAACGAGCACTGACGCCCCTGCGCCACTCACCGCACGTGAGGTCATGTCATGAGCGACAAGTTCCTGGATTCGTCCAACCTCGACGCCTGGGAAAAAGCCGCGGCCAAATCGGCCCCGCAAGGTGATGTCGCCGCGCTCAACTGGAACACGCCCGACGGCGTTGTCGTCAAGCCTCTGTACACGCGCAAAGACCTGGAGGGAATCGCCCATGCCGACAGCCTGCCCGGCTTCGAACCCTTCGTGCGTGGGCCGCAGGCGACGATGTACGTGGGCCGGCCCTGGACGATCCGCCAGTACGCCGGGTTCTCCACGGCCGAGGAATCCAACGTCTTTTACAAGCGCACCTTAGCCGGCGGTGGACAGGGGATCTCGGTCGCCTTCGACCTGGCCACTCACCGTGGTTATGACTCCGACCACCCACGCGTCCAGGGCGACGTCGGCAAGGCGGGCGTGGCCATCGATTCGGTCGAGGACATGAAGATCCTCTTCGACGGGATCCCCCTCGACGAGATGACGGTCTCGCTGACCATGAACGGCGCGGTGCTGCCCGTCCTCGCCGGCTACGTCGTCGCGGCCGAGGAGCAGGGCGTCGACCAGGCGCAGCTGGCCGGGACCATCCAGAACGACATCCTCAAGGAGTTCATGGTCCGCAACACCTACATCTACCCGCCCGAGCCGAGCATGCGGATCGTGGCCGACATCATCGAGTACACGGCCAAGAACATGCCGAAGTTCAACTCGATCTCGATCTCCGGCTACCACATGCAGGAGGCGGGCGCGACCGCGGTGCAGGAGCTGGCCTTCACGGTCGCGGACGGGCTCGAGTACGCGCGGGCGGCCCTGAACCGGGGCCTCGACGTCGACGAGTTCGCCGGCCGGCTCTCCTTCTTCTTCGCCATCGGCATGAACTTCTTCATGGAGATCGCGAAGCTGCGGGCGGCGCGCCTGCTGTGGTCGCGGATCATGCGGCAGTTCGACCCGAAGAGCCCGTCCTCGCTGATGCTGCGGACCCACTGCCAGACCTCGGGCGTGTCGCTCACCGAGCAGGACCCCTACAACAACATCGTGCGCACGACCTTGGAGGCGCTGGCGGCCGCGCTCGGCGGGACGCAGAGCCTCCACACCAACAGCTTCGACGAGGCGCTCGCGCTCCCAACCGAGTTCTCGGCCCGAATCGCGCGGAACACCCAGCTCGTGCTCCAGGAGGAGAGCGGCATCACCCACACCGTCGACCCGCTCGGCGGCTCGTACTACGTCGAGGCCCTCACGGGCGCGCTCGGCGCGGCGGCCTGGGAGCTGATCGAGGAGGTCGAGACCGTCGGCGGCATGACGAAGGCCGTGCAGGCCGGCATGCCGAAGCTCCGGATCGAGGAGGCGGCGGCTCGACGTCAGGCGCGGGTCGACCGCGGCGAGGACGTGATCGTCGGCGTGAACGAGTACCGGCCGGCCTCCGAGGAGCCCGTCGACATCCGGGAGGTCGACAACAGCGCCGTGCGGGCCCAGCAGATCGAGCGGCTCGAGCGGCTGCGCGCCACCCGCGACCCCGCCCGGGTCGACGCGGCGCTGCGCGCCCTCACCGAGGGCGCGCGGGGCGACGCCAACCTGCTCGCGCTCAGCATCGAGGCCGCCCGAGCCCGCGCCACCGTCGGCGAGATCTCCGACGCGCTCGAGGCCGTGTTCTCCCGGTACCGGGCCACGATCCGGACCATCTCCGGCGTCTACGGCGGCGCCGCCGCCGGCGACACGGAGTGGGAGCAGACCCGCCACGCCGTCGACGCCTTCGCCGAGGCCGAGGGGCGCCGCCCGCGGATGCTCGTCGTGAAGATGGGCCAAGACGGCCACGACCGCGGGGCCAAGGTCATCGCCACCGCCTTCGCCGACCTCGGCTTCGACGTGGACGTCGGCCCGCTCTTCCAGACCCCCGAGGAGGTGGCCCGGGACGCGGTCGAGAACGACGTGCACGTCGTCGGCGTCAGCAGCCAGGCCGCCGGGCACAAGACCCTGGTCCCCGAGCTGCTCGCCCAGCTGCGGAAGCAAGGCGGGGACGACATCGTGGTCGTGGTGGGCGGCGTCGTGCCGGCCCAGGACTACGAGTTCCTGCACGACGCCGGCGTCGCCGCCGTGTTCGGGCCCGGCACCAACATCCCGGCCGCGGCGTCGGAGGTGCTCGGGCTGCTGCGTCACCGCCGGCGATGACCGCGGACGGTCGCCACGGCGCCCGGCCCCGGGCCCGCGTCGGCGCCGACGACGGGACGGGCGCCGGCCGGTGACCGAGCTGGCGGCTCGCCTGCGGGACGGGGACCGACGGGCGTTGGCGCGGGCCATCACGCTGGTGGAGAGCACCCGCCCCGATCACCGGGCCGAGGCCGACGCGCTGCTCACGGAGGTGCTCCCGGCGGCCGGGGAGGCCCGTCGGGTCGGCATCTCCGGGGCGCCCGGCTCGGGAAAGTCGACGCTCATCGAGGCGCTCGGCCTGCACGTCGTGCGCGAGGGCGCAGCCGTCGCCGTGCTCGCCGTCGACCCGTCGAGCACCCGGTCGGGCGGCTCGATCCTCGGTGACAAGACGCGCATGGGAGAGCTGACCCGGCAGCCCGAGGCGTTCGTGCGGCCGTCGCCGACCGGCGGCACGCTCGGCGGGGTGGCCCGGCGGACCCGAGAGGCGATGCTGCTCTGCGAGGCGGCGGGCTTCGACGTCGTCATCGTCGAGACGGTCGGGACCGGCCAGTCCGAGGTCGCGGTGGAGGGGATGGTCGACTGCTTCCTCGTGCTCGTCGGACCCGGCGGCGGCGACGAGCTGCAAGGCATCAAGCGGGGGATCATCGAGCTCGCCGACCTCGTGGTCGTCACGAAGGCCGACGGCGAGCTGCGCCGCGCCGCCGAGGTGACCGCGGCGGAGTACGCGTCCGCGCTGCGGCTCCTGAGACCCAAGCACGCGGAGTGGAGCCCGGTCGTGCTGCGCTGCTCCGCGATCGAGGGCACCGGCATCGGCGAGCTGTGGGCGGCGGTCGTCGCCTTCGGCGACGCGCTCGCGGCCAGCGGGGCGCTGGCCCAGCGCCGCGCCGACCAGAGCCGGGCGTGGCTGTGGAGCGAGATCGGGGCCGGCCTGCTCGAGCGGGTCCGGGGCGCGCCGGGCGTGGCCGACCTCACCCGCCGCCTCGAGGCGGACGTCGTCGCCGGCCGCGTCCCGCCCCCGGTGGCGGCCGAGCAGGTCCTCGCGGCCTTTCTCGGCTCGGGTCGGCCGGCTCGGAACTGACCCTCCAGGCCCCGGGATCGGGTGCCGATATCCGGTCGGATATGGGGATGGAGGCGGGGCTCGCGCTCGCAGCGGGCTTCTTCGCCGGCATGTTTGTGACCGCGCTCCTGCTGTGGTTCCACGAGCGGGCGGCTCGACGCGCCGTCGACGAGGCCAGCGTCCGGCTGCGAAGCCACGAGGCGCGGACCCAAGCCCTCCTCCGCGAGTCGCGGGACATCCTCGTGGTCCTGGCTGGGGACGGGACCGTCCGCTACGTCAGCCCCGCCGCCGACCGGATCCTCGGGCGGAGCGGCGCCAAGTTCGTCGGCACCAGCGCCGCGGCGCTCGTGCATCCCGACGACCTCGACCGCCTCACCGCGGCGCTGCAAGCCGCCGCCGCCGCGCCGGGCGAGAGCCACCGGCTCGAGTTCCGTGCCCAGCGCGGCGACGGGCGCTGGGTGCTCCTCGAGGCCGCGGTCGACGACCTCCGCCAGGACCCCGCCGTCGACGGCGTCGTCCTCGCCTGTCACGACGTCAGCGACCGGCAGCGCGCCGAGGCGGCCCGGCTGGAGGCGCACGAGCGGTTCCGGACCACCTTCGAGCACGCGCCGATCGGCATGGCCCTCATCGGCCTCGACGGCCGGCTCGCCCAGGTGAACCGCTCCCTGGCCCAGATGGTCGGCCGCGCCGCGGACCAGCTCGCGGGCGCCCCCCTCCTGTCGTTCATCGAGCCCGACGACCAGGACGCCGTGAGCCAGGTGATGCGTCGGGTCGTCGGGGGCGAGCTGGGCCACGCCCGGGTCGAGCCCCGCCTCGCCCACGTCGACGGGCGCCCGGTCTGGGTCGCGCTCACGGTCTCGCTGGTCCGGGACGGCTTCGGCGCACCGCTGCACCTGATGACCCAGGCCGAGGACGTCACCGAGCGGCGCCACAGTGGGGAGCGGCTCGCCCACCAGGCCGTCCACGACCCGCTGACCGGGCTGCCGAACCGGGCCCGCTTCGTCGAGCAGCTCCGCGACGCCCTCGCGCGCCCGCAGGCCGGAGGGCGGGTCGCGGTGCTCTTCGTCGACCTCGACCACTTCAAGGTCGTGAACGACAGCCTGGGCCACGCCGCCGGCGACCGGCTGCTCGTCGCCATCGCCGACCGTCTGCGCACCGCCACCCGGCCGAGCGACGCGCTGGCCCGCTTCGCCGGCGACGAGTTCACGATCCTCTGCGAGGGCGTGCGCGACGAGGCCACCGCGTTCGAGCTCGCCGACCGCGTCTCCGGCGCGGTCGCCAAGCCCGTGCCGCTCGTCGAGGGCGAGGTGTTCGTGAGCGCCAGCGTCGGCATCGCCCTGTCGACCGGAGACATGGAGACCCCCGAGACCCTGCTGCGCAACGCCGACGCCGCGATGCACCGGGCCAAGGACCAGGGGCGGGCCCGCGCGGGTCTGTACGACGCCAACGCCCACGACCAGGCGGTCCGCCAGCTCCGCACCGGCAACGACCTGCACCGCGCCCTCGAGCGGGGCGAGCTGCGCATGCACTACCAGCCGATCATGAGCCTCGAGACCGGGCGGCTCTCCGGCTTCGAGGCCCTGCTCCGCTGGGAGCACCCGGAGCGGGGGCTGGTGCGGCCGGACGAGTTCGTGTCGCTCGCCGAGGAGACGGGACTCGTGGTGCCGATCGGGTCGTGGGCGCTCGAGGTGGCCTGCCGGCAGGCCGCGTCCTGGCACGCGCACGGGGCCCCGGTCACGATCAGCGTCAACCTCTCGCCCCGCCAGCTCGCCGAGCCCGCCCTCGTCGAATCCGTGGCGGCCGTGCTCGCCCGCAGCGGCATCAACCCGGTCGCGGTCTGGCTCGAGATCACGGAGAGCACCCTGATGCGCGACGCCGAATCGGCGGTCACGACGCTCGGCGCGCTGCGGGCCCTCGGGGTCCACCTCTCGGTGGACGACTTCGGGACGGGCTACTCGTCGATGAGCTACCTGAAGCGCTTCCCGGTCGAGTCGCTGAAGGTCGACCGCTCGTTCATCGACGGCCTCGGGCGCGATCCCGAGGACACGGCCATCTGCACCGCGGTCGTGAGCCTGGCGCACGCGCTCGGGCTGCGCGCCGTGGCCGAGGGCGTCGAGACGCCCGAGCAGCTCGCCGAGCTGCGCACGCTCGGCTGCGAGCTGGGTCAGGGCTACCTCTTCGGGCGCCCGGCGCCGGCCGAGGCCTGGGGGTCCCGCCCGCACGAGCAGCTCACGACCAGCCTCCGAAGCGCGTAGCCGCACCGGCGACGACCTGCCGACCGGGCCGCCGGTCGGCGCCGTCCTCTCTCCTCTCTCCTCTCTTCTCCTCTGCCTGCCGCCCTGGTTCCCGCCGCCCCGAGACGCGCCCTCGGACCCGGGCCGATGGCCACCCGGCCCGTCGGAGTTCCGACGCGACCGTTCGGGGGGATAGACCAGGCGGATCCGCGGCGCCGCCGCGCGAGCGAGGGAGCCGAGGTGGCTGAGAACCCGAACCCGACGGACGCTCGGACCTGGATCCTCGGCGACGATCTCCCGGTCCGGCGGTTGGGCTTCGGCGCGATGCGAATCACGGGCCCCGGGATCTGGGGCGAGCCCCCGGACCACGACGAAGCGGTCGCGGTGCTCCGGCGAGCGGTCGAGCTCGGCGTCGACCTCATCGACACCGCCGATTCGTACGGGCCCTTCGTCAGCGAGCAGCTCATCGCCGAGGCGCTCCACCCCTACCCGGAGCACGTCGTAATCGCCACGAAGGGAGGCCTGCTGCGGGACGGGCCCGGGCAGTGGCGCCCGGACGGGCGCCCCGAGCACCTCCGCGCCGCCTGCGAGGGGAGCCTGCAGCGGCTGCGCCTCGAGCAGATCCCGCTCTACCAGCTCCACCGACCCGACCCGAAGGTCCCGCTCGAGGACTCGATCGGCGCCCTCGTCGCGCTCCAGCGAGAGGGCAAGGTCCGCCACATCGGCGTGTCGAACGTCGACGGTCGCCAGCTGACGGCCGCGATGAGGATCACGCCGATCGTGTCGGTCCAGAACCGCTACAACCCGACCGATCGGAGCGCCAACGCGGTCCTCGAGCGGTGCGAGGCCGAGCACCTCGCCTTCCTGCCCTGGGCCCCGCTCGGCGCCGGCGGGCTCGGCTCGGACGCGCGGATCGCCGCGCTGGCGGCCCGGCACGGCGCGACGGTCAACCAGGTGGCCGTGGCGTGGCTGCTCGCCCGCTCGCCGGTGATCCTCCCGATCCCCGGGACCGGCTCCGTCGCGCACCTCGAGGAAAACCTGGCCGCGGCGTCCCTGCGCCTGGCGCCGGACGAGATGGACCTGAGCGCGGCCTAACGTCGAGCCGTCGGTTGGCGTCGCCGCCGCGAGCAAAGGACTGAGGATGGACGATCAGGAGCTGGTCGCGTACATCGGCAAACTCGTCGCCGAGGAGCACGAGCTCGAGCAGCACCGCGATCGACGCGGTCTCTCCGACGAGGACCACGAGCGCCTCCGCAACCTCGACGTCCAGCTCGACCAGTGCTGGGACCTGCTTCGACAGCGCCGGGCCCGGCGCGAGGTCGGGGACGACCCCGAGCAGGCCGCGGTGCGGCCGGCCTCGACGGTCGAGCACTACCGGCAGTGACGGGCGGGCGGCGAGCCCAGGCACCAGGAGGCGATCGGTGGCGAACCCCCGGACGGCACGGCCGGTTCGGTACTACCTCGCCTTGAGGTCGCGCCCGTCGATCCAGCCCGACCAGCCGTTCGAGCACAGGACCCGAGTCCAGTCGCCGTAGCGCTCGAGGACCTGGACCTGGGTGCGCTGCTCGATGGTGGCGACGGCAGCCAGCGCGGCGTCGGGCTGGGCCCACGCCGGGGCTGGACGCCTGAGCGTGTGCGTCGGGGCCCACGCGGCGGCGCCGGGCGACGCAGCGGAGGCGGCGGCGACCGGGACCGTCGCGTCGGCGGGCGGCGGGCCGCTCTTCATCTGGTCGACGAGGGCGCGCTGCTCCTGGCGGTGCTGGTCGAGGCTGCCCTGGTAGTCCGTCCAGGCGGCCAGCTGCTCGGCTCGGCCGGCGATGAGGAGCTGGAGGCTCTGGGCGGCTTTCAGCACCGACGACACGGTCAGCCCGAGACCCTGACCGGTGAGCCCGTCGGCAAGGACCGGCGCCCGGAGCCGGACCACGACGTCGTCGCCGTCGGGGCTGGTGTCGGCCTCGACCAGCGGGTAGCCGCCGGCGAGCTGGCGGGCAGCCTGGCTCAGCGTCGCGGCGGGCGGGTCCGTGTCCCACGGCGCCCGCCACTCGGCGTCGAGGTTCGACGCGCTGACGCGGCGTTCGTAGACGATCTCGAAGGTCCCGGGCTCGCCGGCGCGGATCACGAGCCGGGGCTCGGCGTCGTGGGGCGGCGTCACCCAGAGCTCCTCGGGCGCCGACGCGCCGGTGCCCGTGCTGACCTGGAGGCCGAGGGCCTCCATCCACTGGCGCAACGTCCGCAGCTCGGTCATCACTCGCACCCGCAGGCAGGAAACTGGACGTCCGGGTTGGCCGCCCGCAGCTCGGCCAGCCTGAGGTCGTTGCCCGCCACGCCGTTGAGGGCCTCGTTCTGGCGTCGCTGGGCGTCGTCGAGCTTGGCCTGCCACGGGGCCCGGTTCTGGTCGTGGATGCGGTCGATCTCGCCGTGGGCCGACTTCATCTCCGCGTTGAGTTGAGCATTCCAGTCGTCGGGCGTGTTCCCAATGAAGAACGAACTCCCTCCGAAAAGACCCATAGCGGTGCCTACCGCATACGCGCCGAAGCTAAGGGGCAGGGTCGCCACGACTGGAAGCACAGTGAGGATTGCCCCTGCGGTGGCATGGAGCCTGCGTCGGAAGATGTAGTCCGTACGGAGCTGGTTGTCGAGGTAGTCGAGGGCCTGGTAGTAGGCCTGGTCGATCTGGTTGAGCTCGGTCTGGGCCGCCTGCACATCTGCTTCGGCCTGTGCCTGCTGTTGTTTGGCGAAGCACAGGTCGTCGCAGGCCCTGGTGAAGTCCCCGAGGGGATCGGGCTTCGTGCGGTTGCGCACCACGACCCCCGTGGCCGCCGCACCGGTCACGGTCGCGGCGGCGCCGCCGCCGAGCACCCACTCCCACGGAAAACCACCCGACGACCCTGAGGTCTGGTCCGAGGGTGCGGACGCCGTCGTGGGGGTGGTCGGGGCGACCGTCGTTGTCGGCGCCGCCGCCGCCGCCGAGGTCGGAGGAACGAACGGTTGGCCCGAGCCGGCCGCCGGCGACTGCGTCCCACCCTGTGGCGGCGCGGGCTCCGCGGTCGACGGAGGCGCCGCTGCGGTCGATGGCGTGCTGTCGCACCCCTGCCCCGTCACCGGGTCGCACGCCTGGGCCACCCGGGCCGACAACCCGATCACCAGCGCGGCGACGAACAGGAAGCCCAGCACCACCAGCCCGGTGCCCAGACACCGGAACCGAGCGCGCCCGAGTCGCAGCCCCGACGCCCCCGCGGTCATCCCCACACGCCGACACCCATCACCCGTGGGCTCCCCTGCCGTCCCCGCCGGAGTCTCCCAGGCCGACCACCCGGCGGCAACGCCACCCCGCCCAAACGCGTCCCGGCACCCCGACCCGATCCGACCCGACATCCCCCTCGCGGCTCCGCCGATTGGGCCGCAAACGCGGCGTCACGCCGGGCGACCGCACGGGTCCTCGACGCTTGCCGCCATCACGCCGGGAGCAGCGATGCCGACCACCGTGACCATCGTTCCGTGGGCTGACCCGATCGCCGACACCATCGGCGCGGCAATGTCACCTGCCCCCGTGCCCCGGGCGGGCGCCTGCTGTCAATTGGCTGATGAATCCCGGGCGGCATCCGCCTCGGACCGGGTATCCACCGGCCCCCGCTGACCGAACGGTGTACCGAGACCCGAGAGCGGTGGGGCGGCGAGGCGGAGTCGGCGGCGAACGCCCCCAGCGGGATCATCCCTCACACCCGCAGGCAGGGAACTCGACTTGGGGGTTGGCGGCGCGCAGCTCGACCAGGTGGTACTCGGCGGCGTGGCGGTTGTTGAAGGCCTCGTTCTGACGCTGCTGGGCGGCGTCCAGCTTGGCCTGCCACGGAGCCCGGTTCTGGTCGTGGATGCTGTCGATGAGGGCGTGCCCCGACTTCATCTCGGCGTTGACCTGAGCGTTCCAGGAGGCCTCGTTACCGTTCGCATCCAGCGCACCCGACGCGGCGACACCAGCGCTTCCCGCCACGCCGAGCAGCGCCGGGCCGAGACCGAACGGTATGGCGGCGGCGAAGGGAAGGAGCGTAAGGGTTATCGCGGCGCCCTGATGGATCCTGCGCAGGGAGAGGTACTGCTGGCGGAGTTGGTTGTCCAGGTAGTCGAGGGCCTTGAAGTAGGCCTGGTCGATCTGGGCCAGCTCGGCCTGGGCGGCCGCGGCGTCCGATTCGGCCTGGGCCTCCACTTGCTTCGAGAAGCACAGGTCGTCGCAGGTCTGGGTGTAGTCCACGAGGGGATCGGGCTTCTTGCGGTTGCGCACGGCCAGACCGGTGGCGCCCAGGCCGGTCACCGTGAGCGCCCCGCCGCCGAGCAGCCAATCCCACGGAAGATCGCCCGACGAGCCCGACGGCTGGTCGGTGGCTGGGGACGCCGTCGTGGGGGTCGCCGGTGCGACCGTTGTTGTCGGAGCCGCCGCCGGCGCCGAGGTTGGAGGGATGAACGGCTGCCCGTTGTCGGACGGCGAGCCGGATGGCGACTGGGTCGCACCTTGGGGTGGCACCCCCGAGGGTTGCGGACTCGACGCTGCGGTCGACGGTGTGGTGTCGCATCCCACCCCCGTCACCGGGTCGCACGCCTGAGCCACCCGGGCCGATAACCCGAGCACCAGCGCGACCACGAACAGAAACCCCAGCACCAGCAGCCCGAGACCCAGGGACCGGAACCGAGCCCGCTCGAGTCGCGGCCCCGACGCCCCAGCGCTCATCCCCACACCCCGACACCCATCACCGTGGGCTCCCCCCGTATCGCCGCCGAAGTGTCCCAGCCCGAAGACCGGGTAACAAGCGACGTCACGCGCCCCGAACGGGTCGCGGGCACGACCCGATTCCCACGCGACATCCCCAGTCGCCGCTCCGCCGATCGGCCGCGACGCGTGTCACGCGCGGCGACCGCACGGGTCCTCGACCGTTGCGCCGCCATCACGCCGGGAGCAGCCGATGCCGACCACCCTGACCATCGTTCCGTGGGCGGATCCGATCGCCGACACCATCGGCTACGACCCCCGGTCGCTGTACGCCGAGACGTTCTGGTTGCCCACGCTCGGCCCCACGGCGCTGCTGCTCCTCCGCCACCTCGCGAGCCGGTTCGACGACGCGCCGGGCGGGCTGGAGCTGCGCGTCGCCGAGACCTCGCAGGCCCTCGGCGTCGGCGACCGCGACGGCTCGAGCTCCCCGATCGTGCGCACGCTCGCCCGCCTCGAGCAGTTCGACCTGGCCTGCACCGACCCGCACTCGTCGACCATCGCGGTTCGCCGCAGCCTGCCCCCCGTCGACCGCCGACACCTGCGGCGACTGCCGCCCGAGCTCCAGCAGGTCCACGCCCACTGGGCCGAGGCCCGGCTCGCCGAGCCGCCGCAAGCCGAGGCCAGTCGACGCGCCCGACGCCTGGCCCTCGCGCTGCTCGAGCAGGGTGACGCCGCCGACCACGTCGAGGCCGTCCTCGGCTCCGTTGGGTTCCATCCGGTCGTGGGTGCCGACGCCGTCCGCTGGGCGCTCCGGCACGGCGGCCGCGACGCCGACTCGACCGGCCTGGCCGTCTGAGCCTCACGAGCGCCGCACCGCGGCGCGCCGGCCACAATGGGACGGTGGCCGACGACCGGGACATCGCGAGCTGGCTGCGGGAGGCGAGCGCCGTCGTCGTGCTGACCGGGGCGGGGATCTCCACCGAGTCCGGGATCCCCGACTTCCGGGGTCCCGAGGGGCTGTTTACCAAGAACCCGGAGGCCGAGAAGACCGCGATGTTGCAGCACTACGTGCGCGACCCGAGCGTGCGCGAGCAGGCCTGGCAGAACCGCTTGCACGGCCCCTACTGGACGGCGGCGCCGAACGCCGGCCACCGCGCCGTCGCGGCGCTCGAGCGCCGGGCCGCGCTCGACACGCTCGTGACGCAGAACGTCGACGGGCTCCACCACCAGGCCGGGAGCTCGCCCGACAAGATCGTCGAGATCCACGGCAACGTGCGGGAGGTCAAGTGCCTCTCCTGCCGCTGGCGGGCACCGATGGAAGTGGCCCTGGAACGGGTGCGCGCCGGCGAGGCCGACCCCGAGTGCCCGGCGTGCGGCGGGATCCTGAAGTCGGCGACGATCAGCTTCGGCGAGAACCTCGTCCCCGAGGACCTGGCCCGGTCGCAGCAGGCGGCCGCCCGGGCCGACGTGTTCCTCGCCGTCGGCACCAGCCTCACCGTCTACCCGGCGGCCGGGCTGCCCGAGTACGCCCTGGCCAACCGGGCCCGGCTGGTGGTGCTGAACGCCGAGCCCACGCCGTTCGACGCCGCCGCCGACGCCGTCGTGCGGGCGCCCATCGGCCAGGCCCTCCCGGCCATCGTCGACGCCGTCTGAGACGGCGGTTGGGAATTTCCGACCCCTCGCCTAGCATTTCGCGGTAGCAGAGAGGTGATCAATGGCCTTCCGAGACCTGCTGAACGCCGCCAAACAGCGGATCCACGAGATCGACCCCGCGGACGCCGAGGGACGCCTCGACGACGCCACCTTCCTCGACGTCCGGGAGCAGGACGAGTACGAGCAGGGCACCATCCCCGGGGCCGTGTTCATCCCCCGGGGCCAGCTCGAGTCCCAGGTCGAGAACCGGCTGTCCGACAAGGACCGGCCGGTGGTCGTGTACTGCGCCGGCGGGGCCCGCTCGGCGTTCGCCGCCGACACCCTCCAGCAGCTCGGCTACCGGGACGTCAGCTCGATGGCCGGCGGGTTCGGCCGGTGGAAGAACGAGGGGCGGGCGTGGGTCACCCCGGCGGTGCTGAGCCCCGAGCAGCGCACCCGCTACCACCGGCACATCCTGCTGCCCGAGATCGGCGAGGCCGGCCAGCAGCGGCTCCTCGAGAGCAAGGTCCTGCTCCTCGGCGCCGGCGGCCTCGGCTCGCCCGCGGCCCTCTACCTGGCCGCCGCCGGGGTCGGGACGCTCGGCATCGTCGACATGGACGTCGTCGACGCCTCGAACCTGCAGCGCCAGATCCTGCACAACGTCGACCGCATCGGCGAGCGCAAGGTCGACTCGGCCAAGAAGACGCTGACCCAGCTGAACCCCGACGTCGACGTCGTGACGTACGACGTGCGGCTCGGCGCCGACAACATCCTCGAGATCATCGACGGGTACGACGTCGTCGTCGACGGGACCGACAACTTCCCGACCCGGTACCTGCTGAACGACGCCTCGCTGCTCGCGCGCGTCCCCGTCGTCCACGGCTCGATCTTCCGCTTCGAGGGCCAGGTCACCGTGTTCAAGCCCTACGAAGGGCCCTGCTACCGGTGCCTGCTCCCCGAGCCGCCGCCGCCGGAGCTGGCGCCGAGCTGCGCCGAGGCCGGCGTGCTCGGCGTGCTGCCCGGCATCATCGGCTCGATCCAGGGCCTCGAGGCGATCAAGGTCCTCCTCGACCTCGGCGACCCCCTCGTCGGCCGGCTCCTGGCCTACGACGCGCTCGAAGAGACCTTCCGCAACTTCAAGGTGCGGCGCGACCCGACGTGCCCGGCGTGCGGGCCCGACGCGGCCCCGATCGTCATCGCCGAGTACGACGACCTCTGCCTGCCGCACGCGACGCTCGCCGACGGGTCGACGACGGGCCACTGACCCCCGGTCGAACCCGCGCGGCCGGGCTCAGCCGCGCTTCGCCGTCCGCGCTGCCGTCCGCGCTGCCGGCTTCGGGTGCCGCGGCGGGTCGAACGCGCTGACGAGCTCGAGCAGCGTCCGGACCCCGAAGCCGGTCCCGCCCTTCGTGAGCTCACCGTCGTCGGCCCCGGCCCGGGCCGGCCCGGCGATGTCCAGGTGCGCCCACGCCACGTCGTCGACGAACCGCTCGAGGAAGAGCCCCGCGGTCAAGGCCCCGCCGTACGAGCCGGTGCTGATATTCCGCAGGTCGGCGACCTCGGATTCCAGCAGCTTGCGATAGTCGGCCGGGAGCGGGAGCGGCCACAGCGGCTCGCCGGCGCGGTCGGCGGCGGCGCGAACCTGGCCGATCCACCCCTCGTCGTTGCCCATGACCCCCGCGACCTTCTCGCCGAGGGCGACGACGCAGGCGCCGGTGAGCGTGGCCAGGTCCACGATCGCGTCGGCGCGCTCGGAGGAGGCGAGGGCCAGCGCGTCGGCGAGGATCAGCCGGCCCTCGGCGTCGGTGTTCAGCACCTCCACGGTGGTGCCGCTCCGCATGCGGAGCACGTCCCCGGGCCGGATGGCGGTGCCGCTCGGCATGTTCTCCACCATCGGCGCGTAGGCGACGACCCGGTGCCGGACGCCGAGCGCGGCGAGCGCCGACATGGCCGCGAGCACGGCCGCCGCCCCGGACATGTCGGTCTTCATCGTCTCCATGCCCGACGCCGTCTTCAGCGACAGCCCGCCCGAGTCGAACACGACCCCCTTGCCCACCAGGGCCAGGGTCCGGGCCCGGGCGGCGCCGCGGGGCTGGTAGACGGCGCGCACGAACCGAGGCCGACGGGACGAACCCTGCCCCACGCCGAGCACGCCGCCCATCTTCTGGGCCCGGAGCTGCGCCTCCCCCAGCACGGTGACGCGCACGCCCCGGCCCGAGAGCAGACGGCGGGCCGCGGCCGCGAACTCCGCCGGCGACTTCGCACCCGACGGCTCGTTCACCAGGTCCCGGGCCCACGACACCGCCCCGGCCACGGTGACGCCCCGGTCGAGCCCAGCCCGAACGGGCGCGCCGCCGCCGGCGACGATCACCCGGTTCAGCTTGGAGCGCTCACCGTCGGACTTGTAGGTGAGGAAGCGGTAGGACCCGAGCGCGAAGCCCTCGGCGAGGGCCTGCGCGGCGGGCGCGGGCTCGAGGTCGGGCGCCGCCGCGAGCAGAGTGGTCACCACCGAGCGGGCGTGCGCGGCGCGGCGCGCCACCGCGGCCGCGGCTCGCCGGAGGCGGTCGGTGGAGACGGTGCTGGCCTCGCCAAGCCCGACGAGGACGGCGACCCCCGACGCGGCGGGCCCGGGGATGGGGACAACGAGGGTCTCGTCGGGCTTGCCCCCGAATCCGGCCTCCTCGATGAGGGTGCGCAGGCTCCCGCCGAGCGCCGCCTCGACGATCTCCGCCCCCGGTCCGGGCGTGCCGCCGGCGAACATGGGCACCGCGAGCATGTCGGCTCGGACTTTGTCCGCCGGGCGGGTGGTCACCGCGAAGTCGATCGCCACCGCCGGTCTCCTCTCCTTCGCGGCCTGCTCACCTGACGCTATAGCGGCGCGGCCACGGTCAGCGTGCCGGCGGAGCGGGAGGGGGGCTTGGCTAGCCTGGTCCGATGGTCGGCGCCCGCCCCACGCGACGGCGCGAGGCCACCGCCGGCTCGCCCCGACCGGCCGACACGCGGCGTGGCCACCGCGCCGTGGAGACCGGCACGGATCCCGCCGGGGGCGCCGCGCCGCTTCGCTCGAGCTCCCGATGACCACCGTCCTCACCGGCTGGTGCCGCACCGCGCCCAGCGCCGCCGAGGTGGTGACGCCCCGGGGCCTGGCCGACGTCGAGCCGGTCGTGGCCCAGGCCGGCCGGCGGGGCGTGATCGCCCGCGGCCTCGGCCGCAGCTACGGGGACGCGGCCCAGAACGCAGGGGGCACGGTGCTTGATGCCACCAGCCTGGCCGCGATGCGCGCCGTCGACCGGGCCGCGACGACGATCACGGTCGAGGGGGGCGTGAGCCTCGACGCGCTGATGCGGCTCCTCGTCCCCCAGGGCTTCTTCGTGCCGGTCAGCCCCGGCACGCGGTTCGTGACCGTTGGCGGGGCGCTGGCGGCCGACATCCACGGCAAGAACCATCACTTCGAGGGCAGCTTCTCCAACCACGTCGAATCGTTCACGTTGCGGGCGCCGAAGGAGACGGTCGTCGCCACCCCCGGCCACGACGCCGAGGTGTTCTGGGGGACGGCCGGCGCGTTGGGGCTGACCGGCGTCGTCACCGACGTGACGATGCGGCTGCTGCCCATCGAGTCCTCGCTCGTCCTCGTGGACGCGGAGCGGGTCGAGCACCTCGACGCGCTGATGGAGCGGATGGTCGAAGGCGACGCGCGGTATCGCTACTCGGTCGCCTGGATCGACTGCCTGGCGTCGGGACGATCGCTCGGGCGGTCGGTGCTCACGCGCGGCGACCACGCGCCGCTCGAAGCCCTCCCGGCGAAGCTGCGGTCCCAGCCGCTGCGGTTCTCGCCGCCGCCGGGCGTCGCCGCGCCCCGGTGGGTCCCGGAGGGCCTGATGAACCGCGTGACGGTGCGGGCCTTCAACGAGCTGTGGTTTCGCCGGGCCCCGCGGCGGCGGCAGGAGCACCTCGAGTCGATCAGCACCTTCTTCCACCCGCTCGACCGGGTGCAGCACTGGAACCGCCTGTACGGGCGACGGGGGTTCGTCCAGTACCAGTTCGTGGTCCCCGCCGACGCGACGGCCACGGTGCGCCAGAGCGTGCAGCTCCTGAGCGCGGCCCGCTGCGCGTCCTTCCTCGCCGTGCTGAAGCGGTTCGGACCCGGGAACCCGGGGCCGCTCTCCTTCCCGATGCCCGGCTGGACCCTCGCCCTCGACATCCCCGCCACGGTCCCCGGGGTCGGCCCGCTCCTCGACGAGCTCGACCAGCTGGTCGTCGAAGCGGGCGGCCGCGTCTACCTGGCCAAGGACTCGCGGCTCGCGCCGGAGCTCGTCCCGCAGATGTACCCCGAGCTCGACCGCCTCCGGGAGCTGCGGGCTCGGCTCGACCCGTCGGGCGTCATGCAGTCGGACCTGGCCCGCCGCCTCCAGCTGCTCTAGACGATGCAAGACGGCCTCGGCGGCGTGCAGTCGGTGCTCGTGCTGGGCGGGATGTCGGAGATCGCCGGCGCCACCCTCCACCGCCTCGTGGAGCGCCGCACCCGCCGCGTCGTCCTGGCCGGGCGCGACCTCGACGGCCTCGCCGCCGTCGCCGACGACCTCCGGGCCCGCGGCGCGACGAGCGTCGAGTGCGTCGCGTTCGACGCCGCCGACACCGCCGGTCACGAGGCGATGGTCGACGAGGTGTTCAAGGGCGGTGACCTCGACCTCGTCCTCGCCGCCTTCGGGGTCCTCGGCGACCAGGCCGACGCGGAGCAGCACGCGCCGGCGGCGCTCGAGGTCGCCCGGGTCAACTACCTCGGCGCGGTGTCGGTGCTCACGCCCGTGGCCGAGCAGCTCCGGACCCAGGGCCACGGGATCATCGTCGTGCTCTCGTCGGTCGCCGGCGAGCGGGCCCGGCGCTCGAACTACGTGTACGGCTCGTCGAAGGCGGCGCTCGACGCGTTCGCCCAGGGCCTCGACGACCGGCTCGTCGGCAGCGGCGTCCGCGTCATGATCGTCCGGCCCGGTTTCGTGCACACGAAGATGACCGCCGGCAGGCCGCCCGCGCCGCTGGCGACCACGCCGGAGGCGGTCGCCGACGCGATCGTCGACGGGCTCGCGTCCGGGCGGTCGATCATCTGGGTGCCCCCGGTCCTCCGCCCGGTCATGACGGCGATCCGGCACCTGCCCCGGCCCGTCTTCCGCAAGCTCGCGCTCTAACCGACCGCCACTCGCGGTCCCGGGCGAGCCGACCGGCCGCGGCGCCGTGGCGCACGGCCCAATCGGGCCTCGAACCCGGCGTGGGCGCCGATAGCCTGAACGCTCGTGGCTGATCTCCTCGCGACCGTGCGCGACCGCGTGGTGATCTTCGACGGGGCCTTCGGCACCTGGGTGCAGAGCCAGGGCCTGACGGCCGACGACTTCGGGGGACCGGAGCTCGAGGGCTGCAACGAGCACCTCGTGGCGTCCAGGCCGGACGTGATCCGGCGCATGCACGACGAGTTCCTCGCCGTGGGCGTCGACGCGGTCGAGACCGCGACCTTCGGCGCCTTCCCGGTGGTGCTCGCCGAGTACGGGATCCCGGACCAGACCCACGCCCTCAACCTCGCCGCCGCCCGCCTGGCCCGGGAGGTCGCCTCCGACCACAGCACCCCGGACCGGCCGCGGTTCGTGATCGGCTCGGTGGGGCCGGGCACGAAGCTGCCGTCGCTCGGGCACATCGGCTTCGCGGCGCTGCGTGACGCGTACGTCCCCCAGCTCGAAGGGCTCCTCGAAGGCGGCGTCGACGCCATCCTCGTCGAGACGGTCCAGGACCTGCTCCAGGGCAAGGCGGCGCTGCTGGCCGCTCGTCAGGCGATGGAGCGCCTCGGCGTGTCGGTGCCGCTCATGGTCCAGGTCACCATCGAGACCACCGGGCGCATGCTGATCGGCTCGGAGATCGGGGCCGCGCTCACCACCTTCGAGGCCCTCCGCCCCGACGTGATCGGGCTGAACTGCGCCACCGGGCCGGCGGAGATGGTGGAGCACGTCCGCTACCTCGGACAGCACGCGCGCCCGTTCATCTCCTGCCTCCCGAACGCCGGCCTCCCGTCGGTGGTGGAGGGTCGGACGCACTACGACCTCACGCCGGAGGCGCTCGCCGAGGCGCACGACCGGTTCACCGCCGAGTTCGGCGTGAACATCGTCGGTGGCTGCTGCGGCACGACGCCGGATCACCTGCGGGCCGTCGTCGAGCGCATCGGCGCGTCTCGGCCTGCCACCACGCGCCACGCGGTGCACGAGCCGGGCTGCGCCTCCGTGTACTCGACCGTGCCCTTCCAGCAGGAGACGTCGTTCCTCGTCGTCGGGGAGCGGACGAACGCGAACGGCTCGCGACGGTTCCGTGACGCCCTGCTCGACGCCGACTTCGACACCTGCCTCCAGGTCGCTCGCGAGCAGGTCAAGGACGGTGCCCACGTGCTCGACGTGTGCGTCGACTACGTCGGCCGGGACGGCGCCGCCGACATGGAGGAGATCGCCCGTCGGTTCGCGACCCAGGTCCCGCTCCCGCTGGTGTTCGACTCGACCGAGCCCCCGGTGATGGAGGCGGGCCTGCGCCACGCCGGCGGCAAGTCGATCCTGAACTCGGCCAACCTCGAGGAGGGCGAAGGCCCCGGGTCACGGCTGCACCGGGTGCTGTCCCTCGCCCGCGACTACGGGGCCGCGGTGATCTGCCTGGCCATCGACGAGGAGGGCCAGGCCCGGACCGCCGACTGGAAGGTCGGTGTGTGCCGCCGCATCCACGACATCGCGACGACCGAGTACGGGATCGAGCCCACCGACCTCATCTTCGACTGCCTCACCTTCCCGTTGGGATCGGGCCAGGAGGACCTCCGCCGCGACGGGATCGAGACGATCGAGGCGATCCGCCGCGTCAAGACGGAGCTCCCGGGCGTCTCGACGATCCTCGGCGTCTCGAACGTGAGCTTCGGGCTGAAGCCGGCGCTGCGCCACGTGCTGAACAGCGTCTTCCTCCACGAGTGCGTCGAGGCTGGGCTCGACGCCGCGATCGTGCACGCGGCGCGGATCCTGCCCATGCACCGCATCGACGAGGACGTCCGGGACCTCGCCCTCGACCTCGTGTACGACCGCCGACGCGACGGCTACGACCCGCTCGCGGCGCTGCTCGACGCCTTCGAGGACGTGAGCAGCGAGGCGGTCGAGCGCGAGGACCGCTCCGGCTGGCCCGTCCCGCAGCGGCTGAAGCACCGGATCATCGACGGCGACCGGGACGGACTCGAGCGGGACCTCGACGAGCAGCTGGAGGAGATGCCGGCGCTCGACATCGTGAACGACGTGCTGCTCGACGGGATGAAGGTCGTCGGCGACCTCTTCGCCTCGGGGGACATGCAGCTTCCGTTCGTGCTCCAGAGCGCCGAGACGATGAAGGCCGCCGTCGCCCATCTCGAGCCGCACATGGAGCGCGCCGACGCGGGCGGCAAGGGCACGATGGTCATCGGCACGGTGAAGGGAGACGTCCACGATATCGGCAAGAACCTCGTCGACATCATCCTGACCAACAATGGCTACGAGGTGCACAACATCGGCATCAAGGCTCCGCTCCAGACCTTCGTCGACAAGGTCAAGGAGGTCGATGCCGACGCCATCGGGATGAGCGGGCTCCTCGTCAAGAGCACGCTGATCATGCGCGAGAACCTCGAGGAGATGAACAACCTCGGTCTCGACGAGATCCCGGTGCTGCTCGGCGGCGCCGCGCTGACGCGCACCTACGTCGAGCGCGACCTCCGCGGCCTCTACAACGGCCGCCTCTTCTACGGCAAGGACGCCTTCGAGGGCCTGCGGACCATGGACGCGCTCATGACGGGGAAGCGGTCGGGCCAACTCGACCCCGACTTCGGGCGCGCCCTCGGCGGCCGGGACCTCCCCGCCCGACGCGAGCGTCCGGGCGCCGACGACGCGACGGCGGCCGTCCGCTCGGACGTGGCCGGCGACGTGCCCGTGTTCACCCCCCCGTTCCTCGGCGCCCGGGTGGCGAAGGGCATCGCCCTCGACGACATCGCCGCCTACCTGAACGAGACCGCGCTGTTCCGGAACCAGTGGCAGTTCCGGCCCGAGCGGCACGACGGCCGCCCGGAGCCGGACGCCGAGTTCAAGGCCCGGGTGCGGCCGATCCTGCGCGAGCAGCTGGCGATCGCCCACGCCGACGGGACGCTGGTCCCCGCGGTCGTGTGGGGCTACTTCGCCGTGAACGCCGACGGCGACGACCTCATCGTGTGGACCGACGACGACCGACGGAGCGAGCGCCTGCGATTCCGGTTCCCCCGCCAGCGCAAGGACCGGCACCTGTGCATCGCCGACTTCTTCCGAGGCGTCGACACCGGCGAGCCCGACTACGCCGCCTTCCACGTCGTGACGGTGGGCGCCCGCGCGTCCGAGCGCGAGCGGGAGCTCTTCGCCGCCGACCAGTACCGGGACTACCTGCTCTGTCACGGCCTCTCGGTCGAGATGACGGAGGCCCTGGCCGAGTACTGGCACCGGCGCATCCGCGAGGAGTGGGGGTTCGCGGGCGAGGACGGCCCCACCCTCGTTGGGCTCTTCCGCCAGCAGTACCGAGGGTCTCGGTACTCGTGGGGCTACCCGGCCTGCCCCGACCTCGAGGACCAGGCCAAGCTCGACGAGCTGCTGGACCTGTCCCGCATCGACGTGGGGCTCACCGAGGAGTACCAGCTCGAGCCCGAGCAGAGCACGTCGGCGATCATCGTCCCCCACCCGGAGGCGAAGTACTTCGTCGCCTGACCGACCCTCCGAGCGCGCGGGTGCTCACGCGCCGTCGGTGAACTCGACGATCACGATCTGCCGGTAGCAGGGCCCGCGGTTGCGGCGGGCGAGGAACGCCGACAGCCACGTCAGCACGAGCCAGCCGACCTGGTCCACGAGCCGGCGCCGGATCCAGCGCCGCATCACGAAGCGGCGGACGCGCAGGCTCGCGTTCGGGACCACCCGCAGTGTGGCCGTGCGCGCCTTCGCTCGCAGGGCCTCGAGGACGTACCCGTGGAGCTCCTCGGCGGTGGGCAGCCCGTGCTCGACGTGCTCGAGGAGGAAGCGGTGGTCGACACCCCGCACCTGGCGGAACAGCTCGGCCGTCTCCCGGTCGTGCGCCTCGGCGGCCGCACCGCAGGGGACGGCGAGCACGAGCAGTGCGCCGGCGATCCGCACGAGCTCCGTCACCGCGGCCTGCCGCTGGCCCCTCGGCAGGTGCTCGAGCATGTCGGTCGAGACGACGCAGGGCCGCGATCGGGGGGCGAAGCCGGTCTCGAGCACCGAGGCCTCGACCGGCTCCAGCAGCCGGTGGCGGGGCGTCGGGAGCGCGGTGTCGACCCCGGTGAACGGCCGGCGGAGGTACGGCCCGATCCCGACCGATCCCGACCCGACCTCGGTCACCGCGTCGGCCAGCCCGTGGGCGCGGACGACCCGCACGATGGGGAGGTACCGGATCGCGACGTCTGGGTTCCACTCACGGCGTGGACCCAACGCGACCCGAGCGACGAGCGCCTCGGCGCGGCTCAGCTCGTCGTGCTCGAGGACGTCCATCTAGACGAGGAGGCTGAAGATGATCACGGAGAACGACAGCGCGGCGAACAGCGAGAGGAGGACGGTCGCGGGGCGGTTCCTGACCAGGGCGGCGATGAGCACGATCACCATCGGGATCGCGCTCAGGCCGTAGCGGGGCACCGACGCGAACACGACCTGGTTGAAGACCCACCCGAGGACCGTGTAGGCGGTGCCGCCGACGAGGAGGACGGCGGTGGTGCCGGCCCCGATGAGCGAGAGGCGATCACGCGTCGCGAACCGCAGCCCGCTCGCCAGCAGCCCGCTGATGGCGAGCCACTGCGTGGCGATCTCGAGGTCCTGAGGGCCGCGCGTCGAGGCCGCGGGCGGTCGGAAGCCGCCGATCGGCGGGAAGAGCGCGAACAGGTTCATGTTGTTGAGCGTGACCCCGACCGGGAAGGAGGCGTGGTAGAAGAGCTTGTTCGACGGGATCGTGAGCGGGCCGACCGTCGCGCGTGCCGACGCGATGCCGATCCACGCCACCGTGACGACGAGCCCGGCCCCCACGACGGCCACGACGCCGGTCAGGTACCGGCGCGCGTCGATCTCGCTCGGCTCGTGACGCCGAGTCGCCCACCAGCCGCTGCCGGCCCGGGCGAGGAACCACAGCGCGACCGCGCCGATCGCGATGAAGTTCGTCATCTTCAGGCTCGCCACGACCCCGCCCGCGACCACGAGCCAGGCGGTGGACAGCCGCCGCTGGTCCCAGAGCACCGCGACCAGCAGGACGAGTCCTCCCCCGAAGACCGACGCCGCGTCCGGGTTGACCGTCGCGTGTGAGGAGAGGAAGCTCGGCACGGCCAAGATCGCGACGGCGGCCGCGACCAGCGGCACCCGGCGGACGCCGAGCAGCTCGCCCGCCCGCAGCGTGAGCACCAGGCCGGCCGCGAGCCAGAGCCCGCCGAGGGCTCGCGCGGGGTCGAGGATGCCGTCCGAGATCCCGACGTCCGCCATCACGCGGGCTGGGAAGCCGGTGATCGCGTAGTAGACGGGCGGGTGCCCGGTGACGTTGCTGTACCCCTGGTCGCGGAAGTCCTGCGGACGAAACGTCCGGCTCCGGCACGGCGGCTCCTTGAACCGGAGGGGCTTGGCGATGCCGTGGCAGGCCTCGATCCGCATCGTCTCCTGGACGATCTTGTCTCCCTGCCGGATGAGGTGACCGTCGGTCATCTGGATCATGTAGTCGAGATGACGCGTCTCGTCCACGGGTGACAGCTGCTTGAAGCGCGCGACCTGCAGGCTGGTCGCGAACAGCGCCAGGCCCACGACGAGGAGGTACGGCCACCACGCCACGAGGCGACGCCGCAGGGTCGAGCGAGCCGCCGACGGGGCGACGCTCCGCGCTCCGGGGACGTGCACGCGCCGGTCTCAGACGAACCGGAGCCGGCGCAGCATGGGCGGCGATGCTAGTCGGCGGCGCTGTCGTCGGCGTTGACCGCGCGTCGTGACACGCGGTCGGACGTCGGCGCCAACGGTCACGCGCGCGCACGGTTGTCGCCGGCCATGGCCGCCCGTGCCGCGCGCTGGCGTCGCGACTTGCGTCGTGGGATCGGGCCGCGGCGACGGAACCACTGCTACATTGCGCGCAGCGGGCGCATCGCACCGGGATCCACGCACGGCTGGTGACCTTGACTCTCCTTCGGCGGCTCGTCACCGGCTTCCGGAGCGTGGTGGCGAGCGCGCGACGATCACCGAGGTCTCGGTGGTGGACGACCTTCGGGCTCGCTTCGATTCTCTGTCTCTCGTGGACCTTCGCCACGCCGCTGTTCGCAGCGCCGGACGAGCCGGCTCACGTCGTGCGCGCCGTGTCGCTGGCCCGCGGCACCATCTTGGGTCACACGGTTCGACATTCGACGCCGGCGGAGCGAGGCAGCTTCCGGCCCATCGACCTGCAGGGCGCTTACCAGGTCCAGCTGCCCGAGATCTATCGGAGCGCGTACTCGGCGGGATGCTTCGCCTTCAAGGCTGACACCACCGCGAACTGCGCCTCGTTTCGAGGCAGCGGCCGGTCCGTCCCCGTGCTCACGACCGCGGGCGGCCTGCCCCCGGCGTACTACGCGGTGGTCGGTCTCATGGCCCGTCCGCTCCCTGACGGCCCGGCCGCCATCTACTGGATGCGCGTCGTCGGGGCGCTGATCGCCGCGGCCCTGCTGGCGTCCGCCGTCGCGTCGATCGAGCGCACGGCGCACCCGGGACTCGCCGGCGCCGGCATCGCCGTCGCGGTCACACCGATGGTGCTGTTTCTCAGCGGCGTCGTGAACCCGAGCGGCGTCGAGATCCCCGCCGCGGTCACCGTCTGGGCGACCGGCGTCGTCCTCGCCCGCGAAGCGCCGGTCCGCGTCGACCGTCGACTCGTGGTCCGCCTCGCCGTCAGCGCCGGTGTCCTGGCCCTCGCGCGGCCGTTGGGACCCCTCTGGCTCCTGCCGATCGGGGCCACGCTCCTCGCGGTCGTGGCGAGAGGCGGGTGGCTGCACCTCTGGAGGTCCGCGGCCCTTCGCCTCGGCGCGGCCGCGGTGGCGGCGTGCGCGGTCGCCCAGGTCGTCTGGGACGCGGCCGCCGGGACGTTCAACACCGCGACCACGAACACCGTGGGCGTGCACATCCCGGTGATCGACGCGACGCGGAGCGCGATCGGCCTGGCGCTCACGCGCTTCGACCAGATGATCGGCGTGTTCGGCTGGCTCGACACCAACTCGCCCGCACTCACGACCTTCCTGTGGATCGCCGTCATCGGGACCCTGCTCACGGTCGCCGCGCTCGTCGGCGACGGGCGCCTCGTGGCCGCCGCCCTCGTGACGGCCGTGCTCACGGTGCTGGTGCCGGTGGCGCTCGAGGTCCCGAACGTCCACGCGGCCGGCTTCTTCTGGCAGGGTCGGTACGGGCTCCCGCTCGCCGTGGGCGTGCCGATCCTGGCCGGGATCGCCGCTGCGACCTCGCGCCTCCCGGCCTCGCTCCGAACGGGTCGGTTCCTCGCCCTGTTGGGAGCCGCCCTCGTCGTCGCCCAGGTCCTGGCGTTCTTCCAGGCCCTGCGTCGCTACGCGGTCGGCGCCCACGGCAGCCTGCTCCTCTTCTGGCTGCACTACTCATGGGCTCCGCCGCTGACCGCGCCAGTCGTCATGCTTGCGTTCACGCTCGCGTACATCGGGTTCGTCGCGTGGCTGTTCACGTTGCAACCCGTCGGCCCGCGCGGGGAGGTCTCCCCTGCGAGCACGGGCGTCGCCGACCGCGTCGGTGCGTCGGCGGTCTGAGCGCCAACCGCCGACACCGCGGTGCACGAGGTCAGACCGACGCTGGCGCGACCACGCGCCGTGCGACAACCGCGGGCCAGTAGTGTGCCGCCCGAGTAGTCCGGCCGAAGAGACGTGCACGGGGCAGCGGTGGTCGACGAGCGGATCCGTGGTGCTGCCGCCACACCACCGGCCGACGCACGCTCGAGTGCCGGCGAGCGGACCGCGGTCGCCGGTCGGTGGGGCCTCACCGGCGGTCGCGTGCGCCGAGCGGCACCGTGCCTCGTCCTCGTCGCGATCGCGATGGTGCTTCCGGCGGTCCACGTCGCCCGCTACCACGTGCTGTCGCCGATCGACGAGGTGCGCCACGTCGACTACGCCATGCGCATTACCCATCTCGAGCTTGTGCGCCTCGGTGACAAGCTCGGGCAGGAGGCGATGCGGGCCGAGGCCTGCCGCGGCGTCGACCTGCCGTACCAGGACTCCCCGTGCCGGACCCGCCACTTCATCCCCGAGGCGTTCCGAGATGCCGGCTACCAGACCGCCTCGGCGCACCCGCCCATCTACTACCTGACCGTCGGCCTGGTCGCCCGGGCGCTGGTCGGGGTCGGGCTGTTCCACGACTTCGTGGATCCCGCCCGCCTCATGGGCGGGGTCTTCCTCGCCGCCGGCCTCGTCCTCACCTATCTCGCCGGGAGGAGGCTCGGCCTCCGCCCGTGGGTGCTCGTCGCGGCGCTCGCGCTCCTCCCGACCACGTCCGCGGTCCTGCACGCGGCGTCGATCGTGAACCCGGACGCAGTGGCGCTGCTCGCGGGGGCGATCGTCGTGTTCGCCGCGGTGGCGTGGGAGCAGCGTCGGCTTTCGACCGTCGGACTCGGGGCGGCCGGGGCGCTCGCGACGGGCCTGAACACCGTGAACTTCCTCGTCGTCGCGGTGGTGGCGGCGTGGCTGGTCGTGCGCTCGCCCGCCGTCGAGGCCGCAGCCCGGCGCCTGGGCCGGAGATGGTCCGCCGCGCGCCCCCCGGACCCGGAGCGCCCGCACGCGACCCCTCCGGCGGCCACACCACTCGGCCTCCGCGACCGGTTCACGACCGCGGGGCTGGCGCTCGTGACGGGCGGCGTCGCCGCCGGAGCGGCGTGGGCCTTCGTCGACCGGGTTCGGGCGACGATCGACCCGGCCATCGTCCCCCAGAACCGCCTGTTCGCCGCGCACGGCATCCCGCCGCTCGGCGTCATCTTCGCCCCGGACAACTTCAAGGCGTGGTTCCCACCCGTCGACGGCTACGAACCCCATTACTTCAAGACCGCGGCCACGACCGACGTCCAGTTCGTGATCACGGTGCTCGTGGCGGGCGCGATGCTGGCCGCGGTCCTGCGGCTGGCTCGCCGAGATTCCCTCTCCGTCCTCGGGACCGTCGGCACGTTCATCGCCCTCGCCGCCGCGCCGGGGCTTGTCGTCGTGAACGTCATCGTGTCCAACGTGGTCGTCGGCCCCGAGGCCCGATACGGCATGTCGCTGCTTCCGGTGATGGCCATCGTCCTCGCCGCCTCGGTCCGCAGCCGGGCCGGCGCGCGGGTCCTCGGCGTCTTCGCCCTCACGGCGACCGTCACCGTCCTGGTTACGATGCTCGCGGCCGCCATACCGGCGCCGCTGGTCCACTAGCGCGACGTGACGCTGAGACCGCCACGGCTCGATCGGCGCAACCCCCCGAGGTCCCCATGAGCCCGGCCCGCAAGCCATCGGAGCGCGCCGGCAGCGACGCGTACGCGCACCGGCTCGAGACGCTCGAGCGGCGGTGGCTGGCCCGGACGTTCGACGTGCAGCGCCCCTACCGGCGCAACATCCAGCGGCTCGCCCACGGATTCGTGCTCGACCTCGGCTGTGGCCTCGGGCGCCATCTCCGGCATGTCGGCGGCAACGGCGTCGGGATCGATCTCGACGAGGCGGCCGTGGCGACCGCGCGCGCACGAGGGCTCACGGCGTTCACGCCCGGCGAGTTCGCGGCGTCCGAGTACGCCCGGCCGGAGCGCTTCGATTCCCTCCTGGCCTCCCACGTGCTCGAGCACCTGGCCCCCGACGATGGGACGGCCCTGCTCCGTCGCTACCTGCCGTACCTCCGGGCCGAGGGCCGCGTGATCCTGATCTGCCCGCAGCAGGCAGGCTTCCGCAGCGATCCGACCCACGTGGCGTTCCTCGACGGCCCCGCGCTCGAGCGGGTGGCCGCCGAGTGCAGCGTCGTCGTGACGAGCGTGCGCTCGTTCCCGTTCCCCCGTCTTGCCGGTCGCGTCTTTCCCCACAACGAGACCGTCCTCGTCGGTCGCAAGCTCGGGTGAGCGCGCTCGGCTTCGCGGTTCCCTTCTACTCCGGGCTGCCGTATCTCGAGCGGGCGCTGCGATCGCTCCAGGCGCAGTCGACGTCGCAGTGGGACGCGGTGGTCGTCGACGACGCCGGCCCCGAGCCCGAGTCCGGCGACCTCGTCCACGAGCTGCGGGACCCGAGGATCAGCTACGTCCGCAACGACGCCAACCTCGGCCTGGCCGGGAACTGGAACCGGTGTCTCGAGCTCGTCGAGGCCGACTTCGTGACCCTCCTGCACGGTGACGACGAGCTCGGCCGCGACTACGCCGCCGTCGTCCTCGACGCGCACCGGCGTCATCCCGACGCCGTCGCCGTCCACACCGGTGCCCGGGTCGTCGGGAGGAGCGGCGGGCCGATCTTCTCGTTCCCGGACTTCTTCAAGCGCTTCACCGGCCCGCGTCGGGGCGGAGAGCACGAGACGGTCGGCGACCGAGGCCTGGCCGTCGTGCTGCGGGGCCAGTTCATCTTCTTCCCGAGCGTCTCGTACACGGCGCGACTGCTCCCACCCCGACCGTTCGACGGGTCGTGGCGCCAGGTCGTCGACCTCGATCTCATCGCACGCCTGCTGTTCGACGGGCACCGAATCGTCGGCATGCCTCCCCCCGCCTACCGGTATCGCCGCCACCAGGAGAGCCAGACCGCGTTGCTGACCGCGTCGCGCGACCGGTTCCGCGAGGAGTTCGCGCTCTACGAGGTGATCGCCCGAAGGGCGCAGAGCCTCGGGTGGACCCGGTCGGCCGCGGTGGCCCGACGAGCGCGGATCGTGCGGGCCCACGTCGCCTACCGAGCACTCGGCGCCGCGCTGCGCGGGAACCTGCGGGAGGCGGGCTCGACGGCCTCGCTGCTTCGCGGTCGACGCCAAGCTTGACGCGTATCATCACGGCTCATGTCCACCGGAGCCAAGCAGGCGCTCGTCCTCGCCGCGGGCGGGGGGGTGTTCGTCTCGGTCGTGCTCGTGCTGGCGCGGCGCCGTCTCATGACGACCCGGTACGCGCTCGGCTGGCTGTCGATCGGCCTGCTCACCGCGCTCGGGGCGTCCGTCACGAACGCGGTCGGACGGGTCGGCCACGTCGCCGGGATGACGCCCACCGCCGTGTTCCTGGCCGTCGCGACCATCGTCCTCGTGGCGATCGCCCTCCAGCTCAGCATCAGCGTCTCGGGACTCCAGTCCCACGTCCGCGAGCTCGCCGAGACCCAGGCCCTCCTCGAGGATCGCCTGCGGGAGCTCGAGCCCCCGGATCCTCCTTGACGCCGAGGCGAGCCCTCGTCGTCGTCCCGGCGCGGGACGAGGCCGCCACCATCACGAGCGTGGTCACGGCCATCCGAGCGGTCGGGCTCCCGTGCCTCGTCGTCGACGACCACTCCGACGACGACACCGAGGTCCTGGCCCGCGCCGCCGGGGCCCGCGTGCTGCGGCTGCCGGTCCACCTCGGGGTCGGGGGCGCGCTGCGGCTCGGCTTCCGGTTCGCCGTCAGCCACGGCTACGAGGTCGCGGTGCAGTGCGACGCCGACGGTCAGCACCCCCCCGAGCTGATCCCACAGCTCCTCGACGCCCAGGCCCGAACCGGTGCGCACCTGCTCATCGGGAGCCGATTCGTCGGCGAGGGCACGTCGTTCCCGATCGGATGGGCCCGGCGAGTGACGATGCGGATGCTCTCGGCCCTGGTCCGGCTCCGGTCCGGTCAGCACGTCGCCGACACGACCTCCGGGTTCCGGTGCATCGCCGAGCCGCTGCTGTCGGCGTTCTCGAAGTCCTTCCCGACCCATTATCTGGGTGACACGTTCGAGGCGGTGCTGGTGGCCGCCCGCGCCGGCTACCGGGTCGCCGAGGAGCCGGTGCGGATGGAGGCGCGCGAGGTCGGCCGCTCCACCGCGTCGCTCGGGGGCGCGCTGCGGTCCGTCATCCGGGCCGTCGTCGTCGCCGTCGGCGGCCTGACCTTCCGCATCGACCGGCTCGCCGACGTCGCGCCGGCTCCGACCCCGGCCGAGCCGCTCCGCGTCCAGGAGCCGAGCCTGCCGCCGCAGCGCCAGCCGACCGGGTAGCCGAGGCCGGCGCGCGCCGGCCCGGCTCGCGCGCTCAGCGCAGCAGGCGCCGCGCCGCCACCCAGTACCACGCGAGGGCGGAATCGGCGGGCCGCAGCCGCTGCGGCAGGGGGAAGTTCCCGGCGTCGAGACGACCGGTCATGAGCCGGGCGAGCGCTCGGTCGCTGACCGTGCGCTCGGCCTGGAGGAGCCGCCGGCGCTCGCGCAGCCACCGCCGATGCCGCAGGAGCCAGCGCCACCCGTCGACCTTCTGGCGAAGCCAGCCGCCGCGCCACGCGACGGCGGTGACCCCGAGCTCGACGGCGAGGAACGCCGGGGCGAGCACGGCGAGCGTTCGCGCCTCCCAGAGCGTGAGCACGAAGGCGAGCCGGTTGCGCTCGGCCAGGTACAGCTTCTGCTCGATCCGGTCGAACTCGTAGCGGTGGACCCCGACCGCTTGGGGCACGTAGCGGACCCGGAGGCCGGTCTGCCAGCAGCGCCAGCTCAGCTCGGCGTCCTCGTGGAAGGCGAAGTAGTGGGCGTCGAAGCCGCCGAGTCGCTCCCAGACCTCGCGCCGCAGCACCACGAGCGCCCCCATCGCCCCGGCCACGTCGCGGGCGATCGCCCGGTCCGCGGCCCGCTCGCGGAAGCCACCGGTCCAGCTGAAGCCCAGGAAGTGGATCTCGTTGCCGGCGCTGTTGAGCAGCTCGGGATCCTCGGCCAGCCGGACGCTCCCCGCGGCGACGCCGATCGATGGATCCTGGGCCACGGCGACCAGCCGCGCCATCGTCTCCGGCTCCACCACCAGGTCGCCGTTGACGAGCGCGACGAACGGCCCGCGAGCGACGGACACCCCGAGGTTGCAGCCGCCGGAGAACCCGAGGTTCGTGCCGTCGCCCACGATCGTGACCCCCGCCGTGCCCCGGAGCCGCTCCACCGCCCCGTCCGTGCACCCGTTGTCGACGACGACCACGTCGACGGCGACGCCCTCCGAACCGAGGAGGGCGTGGACCGACCGCTCGAGCCAGGGTTCGGAGCGGTAGCCCAGCACCACGGCGCTGACCCGCGGCGCGGGTCGCTCGTCGTCGCTCAACGCCGGGCGAGCCCGAGAATGCTGAGGAAGAAGCTCGACAGGATCAGCTCGAAGCCGAGGACCAGCGCCGTCGCGGCGGGGACCACGACGCGGACGGCATCACGCGGGTCCAGGGAGCCGAAGCCCTGGGCCCCCCAGTTCACGACCCCGTAGATCGTGCACCCGACCCCGGCCAGCAGGACGATCACGCCGGCGGCCAGGCCGCGCTCGAGGGTGATCGTGCGGAAGGCACGCTCGATGCCCCGCGAGGGCGGCAGCAAGCCCTCGTTCATGGCGAAGGCGCGGGCGAACACGGCGAACATGATCGCTTGGGCGCCGACGAGCACGGCCACCATCGCGTAGATCAGCGAGTTCACGTCCAGGCCGAGGCCACCGATCGTGATCGGTCCCGGCAGCAGGGCGAGGCCCAGCGCCAGCCCGGCGACGAAGAGCACGACGCCGGGATAGAGGAAGAGCCACCGCGGGCTGTACAGCAGCAGGAACCGGAGGTGGCGCCACCCGTCCCGCCAGGTGCGGAGGTGCGGGCGCCGGCTGCGGCCGTCCCGCCGCAGCGTGGTTGGCACCTCCTCGATCCGCAGCTGCTGGAGCGTGGCCTTCACGACCATCTCGCTGGCGAACTCCATGCCCGTCGTGCGGAGGCCCAGGTCGAGGATCGCGTCGCGTCGAAACCCCCGCATGCCGCAGTGGAAGTCACCGCTCGTGCTGTGGAAGAACCGCCGGCCGACCCAGCTCAACACCGGGTTGCCGAGGTAGCGGTGCAGCGCCGGCATGCTGCCCGGCTCGATCCCGCCCTTGAAGCGGTTCCCCATGACGAGGTCGGCTCCACCCCGTAGGGCGTCGACGAACGGACCCAGGGTGGTCAGGTCGTAGCTGTCGTCCGCGTCGGCCATGATCACGAACCGACCCCGGGCCGCCTCGATCCCGCCGGCCAGGGCCGCGCCGTAGCCCGGGACCGAGACGTCGACCACGCAGGCGCCGGCTCGCCGGGCGAGATCCTGGGAGCCGTCGGCGCTCCCGTTGTCGGCGACGACGACCTCGCCCGCGACGTCGAGCTCCCGCATCGCGCGAACCGCCTTCTCCACGCACGTCGCGACGGTCTCAGCCTCGTTCAGACACGGGAGCACGACGGTGAGCTCGAGGGGTGGCTCGGTGGCCGGCCGTTCGACGAGGTAGGGACGCGTATCGGCCATGGAGCTGGGCGCCGGGAACGCACGAAGCGGGCGTCGGGCGAGCGCAGTGTACCCGTGGTGACCGTCGCGGCCCGAGACTCGACGGCGCACGCGACGTCATCGCCTACGATCGGCGCCGTCATGAAAGGCCTCATCCTCGCCGGGGGTGCGGGCACGCGGCTGCGCCCGATCACGCACACGAGCGCGAAGCAACTCGTGCCGGTGGCGAACAAGCCGATTCTCTTCTACGGCATCGAGGACATGGTCGCCGCGGGGATCCGGGAGATCGGGATCATCATCGGCGACACCGGTGATGAGATCCGGGCCGCGGCTGGTGACGGCTCTCGATGGGGCGTGGAGACCACGTACCTGTTCCAGGAGGCGCCGCTCGGCCTGGCCCACTGTGTCCTCATCGCGCGGGACTTCCTCGGGGACGACGACTTCGTCGTCTACCTCGGGGACAACATGCTCCAACAGGGCCTGGCCGAGTTCGTCGTGCGCGT
>DASZJD010000063.1 GCA_035948415.1 Acidimicrobiia bacterium
GCGGCGCCCGCCTCGGGCTCGTCGCCGGCGGCGTCGCCGCCGTCTACCCGAACCTGTGGATGAACGACGGCCTCCTGATGTCGGAGACCCTCGCCGCCCTGACGAGCGTCGCCGCGCTGCTGCTCGCCTACCGACTCCTCCGACGGCCGACGATCGCGGTCGCGGCCAGCCTCGGCGGGGTCTGCGCACTGGCGGCGCTCACGCGCGAGGAGCTGGCGCTCCTCGTGCCGCTGCTCGCCCTGCCCGCGGCGTGGGTCGCCACCCGTCACCGGGGCCCGCGCCCACAGCTCATCGCCGCCCTCGTTGGCGCGGCCGTCCTGCTCGCCGCCCCGTGGGTCGTGTTCAACCTCACGCGCTTCGACGACCCGACCTTCGTGTCGACCGGCGACGGCATCGCCCTGCTCGGCTCGAACTGCGCGGTCTCGTACAACCAGCCCGGCCTCGGGTTCTGGAACTTCCGGTGCCTGCCGACGGTCGCGCCCCCCGGCGACGAATCCGTCCTGTCGGTCAAGTATCGCGGCCGAGCGATCACGTACGCCCGCTCCCACGCCGGACGCCTTCCCGTCGTGGTGCTCGCTCGCCTCGGCCGGCTGCTCGGCGTGTACACGCCGGGCGAGCTCGCGCACATCAACGCGGGGGAGGGCCGGCCCGAGTGGGCGACGCTCGCCGGCATCGCCAGCTTCTTGTTCCTGCTCCCGCTGGCGGTCGGCGGCGGCGTCTGGGTGCGCCGCCGCGGCGGCCGGGTCTGGCCGCTGCTCGCACCGGTGTGGCTCGTGCTCCTGTCGGCGGCCGCCGTCTACGGCACGCCGAGGTTCCGTGTGCCCACCGAGCCGACCGTCGTCGTGCTCGCGTGCGTCGGCGCCATGGCGGTGCTCGCCCGGCGTTGGCCGGCGCTCGAGCCGGTCGTCGCCGGGGCCCCGGACCCGGCCTCGGATCCCGGAGCGCCGAGCCGCCGGTAGGGGCCGCGGCGTCGGGCCCTCAGGCCGCCTCGGGCTCGACCCGCTGCCGGCGTCGGCCCGCTCGCAGGACGCGATCGCGCACACCCATCCAGGTGACGAGAGCCAGCTCCTCGACGAAGATCCCCCAGCTCATCTTCGAGTGACCACGCACTCGGTCGGTGAACACGATCGGGACCTCTTGGACCTTGCCGCCCGCGCGCCAGATCCGGTACGCCGTCTCCATCTGGAAGCCGTAGCCCTTGGCCCGCGAGTGCAGGAAGTCGATGCGCGTCAGCAGGTCGGAGCGGTAGGCCCGGTATCCGGACGTGGCGTCACGAACGGGCAGCCCCAGCACCAGGCCGGCGTACCGGTTGCCATACCTCGAGAGCGCGCGCCGGAACCAGGGCCAGTGGGGAATCGCGCCGCCGGTCACGTAGCGGGACCCGATCGCGACGTCGGCGCCGTCGTCGAGCGCTTGGAGGAGCACCGGGATGACCGCCGGATCGTGGGACAGGTCGGCGTCGATCTGGACGATCCGCTCGTAGCCCCGCGTCATGGCCAGGCCGAACCCGGCGCGGTAGGCCTCGCCGAGGCCCTGCTTCCTCGGCCGGTGGAGGACTTCGAGCGGCCCGAGCTCGGCGGCGAGTCCCTCGGCGATGCGTCCGGTCCCATCCGGGCTGTCGTCGTCGACGACGAGGACGTCCGCGGTCGGGACGGCGGCGCGGAGCCGACGGAGGAACTCCTCGATGTTGTCGGCCTCCTGATACGTCGGCGTGACGACCAGCGTGCGCATCCGAGCAGGCTATCGGGCCACGCGCGGGCGGCCGACGGCGGTGTCGGGCCGTGACCGCGTCGACGAGCCGCGTGGCGCGCCGCTCGTGGGGCGGCGCTGAAGGAGGCCCCGGTTACGCTGGCGAAACCGACCGGCGCGCTCCGCCGGCGCATCGACCCGTCGAGTGGTTCGAGCGCGCAGATTTACGACGGGAGGGAGGTGTGACGGCAGCGATCGACGTGGTACGGGCGGCGTTCGCCGCGTTGGAAGCGGGCGACATGGACACGGCGTGGGCGGCGTTCGCGCCCTCGCTCGTGTACCGGCTGCACGGTGGTCATCCGCTCGCCGGCACCTTCGAGGGAAAGCAGGCGGCGCTCGGCGCGATGGCGGCGCTCGCGCAGGCGGGAGGCGCCGGGACGACGCTGCGGCTCGCCGATGCCTGGGCGGCGGGTCCCGAACTCGTGCTTGCGCACCTCGTGCGCCGTGCGGGCGCGGGCGCGGGTCCGCTCGAGAGTGACGTCGCGACGATCCTGCGCGTCGAGGACGACGCGATCACCGAGATCGTCAGCGTGTCGTCTCGCGCCCTCGACACGTACTGGGCGAGCGCTCCCTGAGACCACCGAGCCACACGCGTCGCTAAGGGGGCGATGCCGAAGTCGGCGTCGGTTCCGGGCGTCCACGACTTGTGTGTTTCGCGAGGTCACGATGAGTTGGTCGTCGTCGGCATCGGACGTGGTTATCGGTCGCATGAACCGTTATCCGCGGGACGACCGGCGCCGCCCCACTAGCGGCGGCAGCGCACGTAGAGCGAGTAGTGGGGATGAGGGCCGAACGTCCCGACGAGGCAGAACTGGTCCTGCACGACGACGTTGGGCTCGTTCGGGCCGAAGCGCCGAGAATCGTTCGGCTCGTTCCACCCGACCCACTGGTCCGACAGGATGAGGACGTCCGACCTGCGGACCTCGTCGGCCAGGCCGGAATGCTTGGCGTTGGCCACTCCCGGATCCATCTCGACGTAGCGCGTGGCCGGGGTGAGCTGCGGCAGCAAGTAGTAGAAGAACGCCTCGCTATAGGGGGTCTTGCGCAGGTCGGTCGGCCCGACGAGGAGCCGCTGGCCGGGCTTCGACGCCCGCTCGGTCGCGGCCAGCAACTCGACCGCGGGCTTCGGGAACGCGGTGTACCAGCTCCGCCCTCGGTTCGTCACGACACCGGCGGCTCGGTGGTTCCCGAAGCTCTGCACTGCGTAGTCGGCGTAGCTGCGCACCGTGAAGGTGCTGATGACGAAGGCGAGCACGGCGAGCACCGCGGCGCTGGCCGCGATTCCGAGGGTTCGGCGCGGCCAGCGAGGCCAACGCGCCGTCACGAGCTCGAGGCCGGCGACGGGCAGGAACGCGATCGTCACGCACGAGACCCAGTCGAGGTGCGCCGAGTCGGCGCGCTGGATCGCCTGCGGGAGGATGCCGGCGCTGAAGCCCGCCATCGCCAGCAGGACCCGGGCCCGCACCGAGGCGCGGTCGCGGCGGACGGCCTGGATGCCGGCCGCGGCCAGGACGACCACCGAAAGCGGGAGGAGGAAGAACCACACCGTGAGCTGCGCCGCCGACGGCAGCATCGGGAGGGGCCACCGCAGCGCGACGAGGCTGCCCAAGGCCTCGAGGGTGCCGTCGAGGTGACTCCAGGACGGGGGGATCGGGAGCCGGCGGCCGCCGCGGAGCTTGAAGAGCGGCTCGGTGATCATGCCGCGCACGACCGTCCCCGGTCCCGCCGTCGCCAGATGGGCGACGTACGGGGACAGACCGAGTGCGAGCCCGATGCCGAACCGCCGGACGACGCTCCGGCTCGCCCCCCACCCGAGCGCCAGGATCGCCAGCCCGATGGCCACGACGAGATCGATCCGGTAGAGGAGCGCGAAGCCGGCCAGCAGCCCCGCGACCAACGCGAGCCGCTGGGCGTGGCGGACCTCGGCCGCGTCGCGGCTCCCTGCTGCCGCCACCAGCGCGAGCAGGGCGAGGCCGACGCCGCCTGCCCACGCCAAGGCGGTCAGCCCGATCGACGGGACGAGGAACAGCAGCGACGTGAGACCGCAGCCCAGCGCCACCTCTCGACCCCACCGACGCGCGAGCGCGAACACACCGAAGACGACGGCCAGCTGCTGGAGGAGCCCGACGGCGCGCTCGGCGAAGATCGAGGTGCCGAAGACCCGGAACACCCCGGCCAGCGCCCAGAGGCTCCCAGGCCCGTACAGGTAGAGGAAGTCCTTGTTCGGGATGGCGCCCGCGAGCACCCGGTCGGGGAACACGAGCATGAAGCCCTCCTCCATCGGAGGACCCGGGCTCCGGAGGAGGCCGCGCAACGGCAGCGCGAAGGCGGCCAGGAGGATGCCCACCGCGATGGCGTCCCGCCGGTCCACCCGCCGCCACGCCGCGGGAGCGCCAACAGCGCCTGCTCGCCGCTCGACCGTGCCGGCGGTGGTCACCGGCTCAGCGCTGGAGGGCCGCCTCGCGCCCGACGAGGTGCGAGCGCCCGAACACAAACGCGAGGCCGTACGCAGCAGCAACAACGATGAGGAGGGCGCGATAGCCGACGATCAAGGTGGCGTATTCCAGGAGGCCGCCGACCATCGCGCCGAGCAGGTTCACGCCGAAGGCCGTCGTCGAAGACCCCACGTCTCGGAACCGGTTCGAGAAGATGAGGTTCGCGAAGAAGACCGGCGCGAACGCCAGCGCGCTCGCGGCGAAGAACCTTGGCACGACCCCCAGCGACAGCAGCGCGCTCGGCGGGACGGCCCAAGCGACGGCGAGCGAGGCGAACAGCAGCAGGTAGAGGCGGGCCGGTCTTCGGAACCGCACGTGGCGGCACAGCTCGACCGCCAGCAGCACCGTGAGGAGGATGCCCAAGAACACGAGCGCGTTCACGAACCAGGTCGTGCCGAAGAGGAGGGCGAACTGGACGATGTTCTTCGTCTCGAGGAGGAGGAACGCGAGCCCGAGGAAGAACAGGTCCAGGTAGCCGCCCATCGATCGCATGCGGCCGGCCACGAGGCGCACCATCAGGATCGAGAAGCCGAGGATCAGCAGGTCCGTGACGATGTACAGCGACGGCACCGAGGGGTTCCGCAGGTACGGGAACGGGTGATCGTCGGTGGCGGGCGACGGGACGGCCCCGGAGGGCCTCCAGACCGAGGCGCATCGGACATCGGCACGGTTCGGCGCGTCGACGAGCACGGTGAAGCGAGTCTCGCCGGTGCCGTTGTCGCCGCGGCACGGCGGGTGCCCGAACACCTGGTTGAGCGTCCCTGCGAAGCGGTCGAGGAGCCACGGCAACCGGTAGAAGTTGTACATCGAGTACACGCCGTGCGGCTTGAGGTGGTCACGCGCGGTCTCGATCGCCTGCTTCGTGAACAGGTAGCTCTCCAGTCGGACCGATCCTTGGCCCGGCACGAGCGTGATCGAGTCGGTCAGCGCCAGCAGGATCAGGTCGTACCGGCGGTCGGTCTGCTGGAGGAACGCCCGCCCGTCGGTCGTGTGGACCGAGACCCGGGGGTCCCGGTACGGATGGTCGGGATGGATCTCCCGCCCGATCTGCGCGATTCGCGGGTCGATCTCGACGGCGTCCACGTGGCGGGCGCCCCGCGCCAGCGCCACCGAGACGTCGTTGCCGCCGCCGGCGCCGATCACGAGCACGTTGTCGAGCCGCTGGTGCGCGAGCTGGCTGTAGAGGAGCGAGTAGTTGGGATCGATCGCGTAGTGGAGGTTCGCTTGGTGCAGGACGCCGTTGACGCTCACGCTGTTGTAGTTGCTCTTCTGAATGGTCTTGATCTTGTAGTACGGCGACCAGCTGATATTGGGCGCGAAGGATTCGAAGCCGAGGAGGACGAGGATGGTTCCGAAGGCGATCACCTGGGCGATCCGGAGCCACGGTCTGGTCGTACGCCCGGTGCCCTCCAGCCCGAGGAGGAGCACGGCGACGACCGCGCCCCACGCGATCGACGGCGCGCTGAGGAGCGAGAGCAGCGACACGGCGAGGATGCCGAGCACGCTGCCCACGAGGTCGAGCCGGTAGGCGTCGAGCGGCTCGAACCGCTTGAAGGTTCGGGCCACGCCCTCGGCGATCGCCATCATCACGGCGGCGACGGCGACGAAGACGATGATGAGGACCAGTGCCCGCGGCGGCCCGCTGGCCTGGATGTTGCCGAAGTAGATGAAGTTCCCGCCCGACGCGCTCAGCTCGACCGGGAAGAAGCGGACGAACGCGACCAGCCCGGCTAGCAGGATCGGCGCGTACGGAAAGAGGTTCACCCGCCGGTTGGCGCGGAGGAAGCCCAGACCGATCCCGAGGAAGCTGCCGAGCAGCACGAAGTTCGTGAAGTACGAGAGGTGGACGATGTTCTCGCCCGTCCATCGGATGAGGGCGAGCTCCAGGAACAGCAGGAGGAACGACAGCAGGACCATCCGCAGTTGGTCGCGTCGTGTCGGGGCTGGCGGTGCCGGCGCCGTGACCCGGTCGCCGGGAGGCGCGGCGGCCGGAGCCGCGGGTTCAGTCTCGGAGCGCACCGGCCGCAGACTGTAGCCGGGCACTCCGAGAACTCCCCGAGCGAGGAGCGCGCTGGCGTCGGCAGCGCGGCGATCCGTCGAAGGGGTCATGCGATTCGCGGCGCGTCGTGTCGACCACGCGGCGCCACGACCGGCGGGACGGGGTGCGCGCAGGCAAGCACGCGGCGTGACGACCGAGCGCGAGCGCGTCCTCGGCTACGGCTAGCGACGCTCGCTGACGGTGCGCGAGACTGCCCGTTTGCTTGACTCGTACCGGAGGGTCGGTGTCGACCGCTGAAGTGCCCGGGTCTGCCTCCCGGTACCGCAAGCTCTCGGTCATCGTGCCCGTCTACAACGAGCGGAACACGGTGGCCGAGATCGTGCGTCAGATGCGTGCCGTCGACCTCCCGCTCGAGCGCGAGATCGTGATCGTCGACGATGGCAGCATCGACGGGACCCGCGACATCCTCGAGCAGCTCGCCGACTCGACGGTTCGCGTCATCCTGCACCCGACCAACCGGGGCAAGGGGGCCGCGATCCGGACCGGCCTGGCGCAGGTCAGCGGCGAGCTCGTGCTCATCCAAGACGCGGATCTCGAGTACGACCCCGAGGACTGGCCGAAGCTCCTGGCGCCGGTGCTGCGGGGGCGCGCCCGCGTCGTCTACGGCTCACGCTTCACGGGCGAACGCCGCAACATGCTGTTTCTCCACTGGGTCGGGAACCGGCTGCTGTCGTTGATCACCAACGTCCTCTACAACACGACGCTGTCGGACATGGAGACCTGCTACAAGCTCTTCGACCGGGAGCTGCTGGGTCAGATCGATCTGCGCGCCAACCGCTTCGACTTCGAGCCCGAGGTGACGGCCAAGCTGCTCCGACTCGGCGTGCGAATCTACGAGGTCCCGATCTCGTACTCGGGCCGTGAGTTCGAGGAGGGGAAGAAGATCACGTGGCGCGACGGGCTGGGCGCGGTCGCGACGCTCGTCAAGTATCGATTCGTCAAGTGACGACGAGGGACCTGCAGCACCGCTCCAGCGCGACCGAGGCGCGGCTGGACGCGACCCCGCCGACGCCGACGCCTGCGGGTCGGCGAGTCGGGCCGAGCGGCACCCCGCTCGCCTCGCGGGTGTTCCTGGTTTCGGTGGGGCTGGCCGTCCTGCCGGTGATCGTGGCGGTCGTCCGTGCCATCGCCCGGGGGTGGGTGCCCCTCAGCGACGACGCCCTCTTCGCGATCCGGGCGCGCGACGTCTTCAGCTACCACCATTTTCCGCTCGTCGGGTTGGACTCGTCGGCGTCGCTCGCGACCTCGACGACGCTCCACCATCCCGGGCCCTTGCTCTTCGACGTCCTCGCGCTCCCGGTCACGGTGTTCGGCGCCGGTGCGGGCGTGGCGCTCGGCATCGGACTGATCAACGTCGCCGCCATCGTGCTGATCGCGGTCTTCGCGCACCGCCGGGGCGGACCGCTGCTGGGCGCGATCGCCATGACCGCCGCGGCCGGGCTGGCCTGGACGATGGGCAGCGAGGCCTTGTTCGAGCCTTGGCAGCCGTTCAGCCTCCTGCTGCCGTTCCTCTGCTTCCTGGTGCTCGCCTGGTCCGTGAGCTGCGGTGATCTGCTCGCGCTGCCCGCGGCGGCGGTGGTCGGGAGCCTCGTGCTCCAGACCCACCTGAGCTACGTCCTGCTCGTCCCCGTGCTGGCGATCTGGGCCGTGGTCATGCTGGTGCTCAAGCTTCGTCGCGACCGCAACGAGGAGCCGGTCGCGTGGCCACGACAGCGCCGCCAGGTGGCGCGGTCGGTCGTGGTCGCCAGCTCGGTGTTCGCCCTGTGCTGGGTCCAGCCCGTCCTCGACCAGATCATCGGGCAGGGCAACCTCGGCCAGCTCCTCAGCAACGCCGGACCGCCAAAGCGCACGTTCGGCTACGGGTACGGCGCCCGCGTGATGGCGTCGGTCGTCGCCCTGCCGCCGTGGTGGTTCCGGCCCTCGATGAACGAGACGCTCATGCCCTCGATGGGCTTTACCGTGCCGTCCCGGCTGGTCGCGGCGGCGTCGCTCCTCGGTCTGGCCGCGGTCCTCGCCGGATGCGCGTGGGTCGCCGTTCGGCGCCGAGACCGCGTCGCGTCCCACGCCATCGGAGCGGTGGTCGTCGGCCTGGCGGCGGGGTTCGCCACCGCCGGGCGGATCCCGATCACGGTCTTCGGCCTCGAGGCGCACGTCTTCTGGTGGCTCTGGCCGCTGAGCGTCTTCATCTTCCTCGCCGTCGCGGCGACGCTCGCCCGCCTCGTCGCGGCAAGGCTTCGCCCGGCGCTGGTGATCGCCTTCACGGTGGCCACCGCGGTGTTCGCGGGTCTCGCGGTGCCGACCCTGGCCCAGGGCCTGAGCCCCAACACGCGTGAGTCGGCCGTCCCGACCGCCCGGGCCATCGACAGCCAGCTCGGGAGGCTCCAGGGAAAGGGCCCGATCCTCATCGATCCCCTGCTCCATTCGAGACTTGCCGACCCGTACGGTCTGGCCGTCCTCGCCGAGCTGCAACGGCGCGGCATCCCCATCGTGGCCAAGGACTCCATGCTCGTCGGCCAACTCGGATCGGCCCGACGATTCACGGGCACGAACGCCCGGTCTGAGATCTACTTGCGGGTCGGCGACGACCCGCTGCTTCTTCCGTCCGGCACACCGAAGGTCGCCGAGCACCAAGCGCTCAGCTCGCGCGAACAACGCGAGCTCTCCGACCTCAAGACCGAGATTGCCGGCTATATCGCCGAGGGTCGGCTCCGTCTCACCGAGACTGGTCTGAAGGCCGTGCAGCGACAGGGCGGCCTGCCGGCCGACCCGCGGGCGCTGTTCTCCACCGGCGAGCTGGTCAACCTGGTCCAGGGACACCTGCTGAACGTCGACCATCTCTGGGCTCGCCGCTTCGAGCGGTTCGCCAGCCTCGAGGGTCGGTGGGACGCCAACACCGTGGCCCTCTACCTCGCCCCCCTGGGGCCCTTGGCCCGACCGGTCGACGTCGTGCACGTCGGCGCCGGTTGACACCGGTCGGGCAACACCCGGGACGGGCTGGACCGACTGACACCAGCCGAGCGCGCGGCCGGGGACGGCGACGCCGCGCCTCGTGTGCCCCCGCGAGTGCGCACGACCGGGCGAGTGCTGGCGTAATTCTCCGGCCGGTATCGTCATAGCCTTCGAGCGGTCCCTGACTGGGCACGGGAGGGACGTGGGGGAGAACCCGCAACTGCGGTACGAGCCCGCGCTCGACGGCCTGCGAGCACTCGCGGTCGGCGCCGTCTTCGCCTACCACCTGAGCTACGGCTGGGCGTCCGGCGGGTTTCTCGGCGTCGACGCGTTCTTCGTCCTGTCGGGGTTCCTCATCACGTCGCTGCTCCTCGCGGAGTGGAGACGGTCGGGGACGATCGCCTTCCGATCGTTCTGGATCCGCCGCGCCCGGCGACTCCTGCCCGCGCTCCTGCTCGTCCTCGTCGCCGTCGCCATCTACGCGGCGACGAGCGTCCCGTCCGATCAGCTCGGCCAGCTGCGCGGTGACGGCCTGGCGACCCTTTTCTACGGCGCGAACTGGCGGTTCATCGCGACCGGGCAGTCGTACTTCACCCTCTTCACGACCGCGTCGCCGCTCCGCCACATGTGGTCGCTCGCGATCGAGGAGCAGTTCTACCTGGTCTGGCCCCTCGTGGCGTTCGTGTGCCTCCGGCTCGTCCGCGGCCGCCGCTGGCTGCTCGCGGCGGTCTGCGGGGTGGGAGCGGTCGCGTCGAGCCTCGTCATGGCGTGGGTCTACTCGCCGGCCAACCCTTCTCGCGCCTACTACGGCACCGACAGTCGGGCCCAGCTGCTGCTGATCGGCGGGCTGCTGGCGGTGGCCCTGGCCCGCTGGTCGCCGCGCGCCGCCACGACCCGTGCCGCGGTCAGCTGCGTCGGCGTCGCCGGCATCGCGTACTGCTTCTGGGCCTGGGCCGAGATCTCCGACACCGCGTCGTGGATGTATCGCGGCGGCTACTTCGTGTTCGGGATCGCGGTCGCCGCCGTCATCACCTCGGTGGTCCAGCCCGACCGGCCGCGGTTCCTGCTCCGCCGCGCGTTGTCGCTCGCACCCGTGGTCTGGGTCGGACGCGTCTCCTACGGGCTGTACCTCTGGCACTGGCCCGTGATCGTGTACGTGACGCCGGAACGAACCGGGCTCGCCGGGTGGCGGCTGGCCCTCCTGCGCGTCGGGCTCACGGTGGCGATCGCGACGGTTTCGTTCTATCTCGTCGAGCTGCCGATCCGGCGCGGCCGGCTGCTGGCGGGGCGCCGCCTCGGGTTCGCGCTCCCGACCGCGTTCGTCGGCGCCGGGGTGGCGGTGGTGCTGGCCACTTCGAGCGCCACGCCCCTGCCGCCGTACCTGCGAGGTCCCACCAACAACAACGTGCTGGCGGCCGCCAGCGGCCAGCAGTCGTTGCTGCCGTCACGAGGCGCCGCTCGCACGCTGACCCCGACGGCGCCCCACCGGATCCTGCTCATGGGGGACTCGCTGGCGGTGAGCCTGCTCCCGGGCCTCGAGCACGCCGCCAGCAGCCGCGGCCTCGAGATCGCCTCGGGCGCCTTCGACGGGTGCGGGCTCATGACCGGCTCGCCGCTCGACCCGAAGGGCCAGCTCTATCCGTGGAGCGACGCCTGCAGCAACGCCCTCCCGTTCATCGAGCACCGCGCCATCTTCCTCAGCCGACCCGACCTGGTGATCTGGCTCAGCGGAGCCTGGGACGAGCGGGACCGGTTCGTGGACGGCAAGCTGGTCCGGCTCGGGTCGCCCCGAGGCGACCGGATCTACTCCGGGCTCGTCGACGCGGCGGTGCACCGGCTCACGTCCGGCGGGGCGCGAATCGTGTTCGTGACCACCGCGCCCGAGCCCCGAGGAGCGCCTGACCTCACGACGGACCCGGTCCGCAATCGCCGCACCACCCGTCTCGACGCGGTGCTCCGGCGGTACGCGGCGACGCACCGGATCGAGCTCGTGGACCTCAGCCCCATCGTCTGCCCGAAGGGTCCGCCGTGCCCGGCGGTCGTCGACCACCTGCAGTTGCGACCGGACGGATACCACTTCGACGACGCCAGCGCTCGATGGGTCGCCCAGCGCCTGCTGCCTCGCCTGGTCAAGACGACGGCTCCCCCGGCGCGGACCCGCTCCGTCGGTACGGCCACGTCGCGCTGACGCGTCGCCGCGGGACGCCGGAACCCGCTACGGGGGCGCCGGTGACGTGGCGAGGGCCCGGAGACGCGGCGCCAGCCACCGCACGACGAGGTCGGCACCGGCGCCGGTGTAGTGGAAGCCGTCTTCGCGGAGCACGATGCCGTCGACCTCGTTGAGGCATCGACCCTGCGGGCAGACGAGCCTCTCGAAGTCCGCCGGAGACACGCCGGGCACCCGGCTCGCCAGCTTGGCTTCGGTGGCGTGGATGCACGCGGTGCCACGGGCGAACTCTGGCGTGAGGCCCGGAGCGGGCAAGGCCAGGGCGACGCGGGCGCCTCGAGCGGTGAGCAGCGGCAGGGACCTGAGCAGCTGATCCTCGAACCAGCGGCCGTAGCCGGCGTCGCACGGCCCCAGCCACCGCCCCCCGATCCGCCATCTCCCCAGCACTTGTCCCGCCAGTGACACGAACACGACGTCGGGGTGATCGCGGCGCACGTCTTCGGCCCAGCCGGCGCTGCAATCCGGGCTGTCGAGCGGGGCCGAGGCGTCCCCGAGCCGTCGGCCGGTTGCACCGCGCTGCAGCGCACAGGCGAGGTTGGTCCGGTCGGTGACGGTGTAGCCGCCGGGGCCCTGGAACGCCCTGAACGCCGGCACCAGCCGGACCGCGATCGAGTCGCCCGTGACCATCAGGTGGAACCGCGGCGTCGTGCCCGGGGCGTCGACGGCGCCGGCGACCGAGGAGGAGCCCGGCGGCGTTCCGACCGCGAGCCGGCCGAGGGCCGCTTCGGGACTCGCGTGGGAGACGGCCGGTGGGATCGTCGTCACGACGATGGCGGCGGCGGCGCCGACGGCGGCGACCGGGGTGAGCACGCGGATCCGCCGACCCGCGAGCGCACCCCGCCGGATCGGTGACTCGACCAGCCGGTAGCTCCCGGCCGCGATTGCGAGCGTGATCGCGACCCGCACGCCGGTGAGCGCCCATCCGCGGAGCCCGGTCCGGGCCTCGTCGACCACGAGGTACACGGGCCAGTGCCAGAGGTAGACGCCGTACGAGATGACCCCCAGCGCGACCAGCGGACGGAACGAGAGCGCCCGCGCGACAACGCCCTGACGGGGGTGGGCGGCCGCCGCGATCAGCAGGGCGCCCGCGGCCGAGCATCCGAGCAGCACGCCCTCGTAGAGGGCGGGCGTGGTCCCGGGCAGGGAGAGCCAAGCCCACGCGAGGACGCCGATCCCGAGGAGCCCGAGCCCCTCGAGGAACACGCGCGGCCCGCGCCGCGGCGACCAGCCGCGGCCGGCGACGACGGCTGCGAGCGCCGCGCCGATCAGGATCGAGGACGCGCGAGTGTCCGTGCCGAGGTAGACGCGCTGCGGGTCGGCCCCGGGCCGATAGAGCAGGAGCGTGGTGAAGAACGACGCCGCGACGCCGACCACGGACGCGGCGAGCACGGCCCGGATCGACCGCCGCCAGGCCAGGAGGCCAACGACGACGAGCGGCCACACCAGATAGAACTGCTCCTCGATGGCCAGACTCCACGTGTGTTGCAGCGGGGACGGCGCGCGGAACAGGTCCCAGTACGAGTGGCCCCCCGCGATCTGGTGCCAGTTGGCGACGTAGCCGAGCGTCGCGAGGCCATCGGCGCGAATCTGGCTGAGCTCGCGCGGCGCGGCCCAGATGAGCGCGTAGAGGCCCACACCCAGCAAGACGAGCAGCAGCGCGGGGAGCAGCCGGCGGGCGCGGCGAGCCCAGAACCCAGGCAGGGAGATCGCCCCGTGGCCCGAGTGCTCCTCGAGGAGGAGCGTCGTGATGAGGAACCCGGAGAGGACGAAGAACAGGTCGACCCCGAGCCACCCGCCGGTCAGGTGGCCGGCGTGGAACAGCAGCACCGCCGCGACCGCCGCACCTCGCACGCCGTCGAGCGCCGGAAGGTGAGGGCGGGCGCCGCTGGTCGGCGACCGCCGGACCGGTGACTCGCGCGACGCCATGCCGAGGGTGTTACCCACTGAGGGCGAGAGTGTTACCACAGCCCGAGGCCGGTACGACCATGCGAGTCTTCGAAGCCCCCGGGTAGGCTGCAGGGATGCTGTGGTTCGAGCAGCAAGTCGTCACGACGCTTGTCAGCCCGGACGCCAGCGCCGCGCGACGGTCCCAGATCGAGGACTACGTGGACGGCGCCCTCCGCTCGATGCCCGAGTACCTGCGAGCCGGCGTCGCCAGCGAGTCGCTGATCTTCGGAGCCTGGCCCCGCCTCGAGGCCCTGCTCGGCCGACACGACGACACGGCGCTGCGGGCGCGCGTCGAGCGTTGGAAGGCCAGCCGCTTCGACCTGGTGCGCCAGTACGTGCGCATGCTCCAGTCGCTGGTCCTCTTCGCCGAGAACGAGCTGACGACGGACGCGGCCTGATGCGCAGCCTCGAGACCGAGGTGCTGGTGGTCGGCTCCGGCGCCGGCGGCGCGGTGACCGCGGCCACCCTGGCGGCCGCCGGGCGGTCGGTGACGGTCGTCGAGGAAGGGCCCTGGATCGACCCCGACGCCCACGAGCCCTTCTCGCTCGAGGAGCAGGTGGCGAAGTACCGGCATCGGGGGCTGTCGGCGGCGCTCGGCACGCCCGGCATCGTCTACGCCGAAGGTCGGTGCGTGGGCGGGAGCACCGAGATCAACAGCGGCCTCTACCACCGCCTCCCCGCCGACCTCGCCCGCGAATGGGGTCGCGACTACCAGATCGAGGAGTTCAGCCCCGAGATCCTCGACCGGTACGCGACCTCGATCGAGCAGGAGCTGTCGGTGTCGCGGCTCCCCGGCGCGCCGCCCCCGTCGTCGGCGGTCCTCGAGCGAGGCGCCACGAAGCTCGGGTGGCGCGCGGTCGAGTTCCCGCGGGTCTTCCGCCACGACGTCGGCGGGGGTCGAGGCGTGAAGCAGACGATGGCCCGGACGATGCTGCCGCGGGCCATCCAGAACCACGCCCGCGTGATTCCCGACTGCGCCGTCGTCCGCCTCCTGAAGGACGGCGACCGGGTGTCGAGCGTCTTGTGCCGACGCCGCCGGCCGGGCGAGCCCGACGAGCCGCTCACGATCCGAGCCGAGCACGTCTTCGTGTGCGGCGGCGCGGTCCAGACCCCCGCCCTGCTGCAGCGCAGCGGCATCCGCGCCCGCATCGGCGGCGGCCTGAAGCTGCACCCGACGATCAAGATCGCGGCCCGCTTCCCGCAGCGCCTCGACCACGGCGACGTTCCGATGCACCGGATCACCGAGTTCGCGCCGAACCTGACGATCGGAGGCTCGGCGAGCAGCCGGGGCCACGTCGCGCTCGCGCTCGCCGACTCGACCGCCGACTACCGCGACGCCCTCGCCGACTGGGAGCGCGTCACCGTCTACTACGCCGCCATCCGCAGCGACGGCGGCGGTCGAGTGATCGCCGTGCCGGGGCTGCGGGCCCCCGTCGTCACCTACCACCTCACCGACGGCGACATGAGCCGCCTCGCCCGAGGGCTCGTGCACCTCGGCGAGATCCTCCTGGCCGCCGGGGCCCAGGAGCTGTACCCGTCGGTCGCGCAGGCCACGGTGGTCCGACACCCCGACGAGCTCGGCACGTGGTGGGACGCCGTCACGCGGAGCCGCGCCAACCTGATGACCGTGCACCTGACGTCGACGGTGCGGATGGGCGAGGACCGGATGCGGACCGGCGCCGACAGCTTCGGCCGCGTGTGGGGCTTCGCGAACCTGCGCGTCAACGACGCGTCGCTGCTGCCCGACGCCCCGGGTGTGAATCCGCAGGCCGCGATCATGGCGATCGCGAGCCGCAACAGCGATCAGTTCCTCGCCACGACCTGATCCGCGTCGCGCCGCGGCGCTGCGGGCTCGCTTTGTAACGCCTCCGGACGCCACGCTTTCGCCGGGGCGCGGGGGCCTGAGTTCGGAGCAACGACGGCGTCGGATACATTCCTCGGTCGTGCAGCCGGCCCGGTCGTCGCGCGCGTCGGTGCAAGAGGTCGCCGAGCCGCTCGCGGATCGCGGGTCGGGCGCCGCGCCGGACGCGGGACCCACGGCGTCGCGGCCCGGGTTCCGGGGCTTCCGCCACCGCCGGCTGGTGGTGATCGGCGCGCTCGTCGTGCTGCTCGCGGTCCCGATGATCGTGGCGCTCGTCGTCCTCCGACATCCACGCTGGTACCCGCTGCTCGACATGGCCTGGACCGAGATGCGCCTGCGCGACGTCTGGAGCAGCCACCCGCCGCTGCTGGGACTCGCGGGACGCATCGGCCCGTTCGGGCACCAGGGCAGCCACCCGGGGCCGCTGAGCTTCTACGTGCTCTGGCCCTTCTACGAGCTGTTCGGCGCCCGGGCGTGGGCGATGGAGGCGGCCTCCGTCGCCACGCACGTCCTGGGCATCGGGGTCCTGCTCTGGATCGCGAACCGGCGGGGTGGGCTGGGCCTGGTCCTCGGCGTGGCGGCCGCGCTCGCGGTGCTGCTCCGCGCCTTCGGCGCCGTCCTCCTCACCCAGGCCTGGAACCCGTACCTGCCGGTCATCTGGTGGCTCGTGTTCCTCCTCGCGGTGTGGTCGATCCTGTGCGGTGACCTGCTGCTCCTGCCCGTGGCCGTCGTCGCGGGATCGCTGTGCGCCCAGACCGAGGTCGCGTACCTGGGGCTGGCGGTCGGCCTCGGCGTCGCCGCCGTCGCGGTCGCCGGCTTCGAGGCCTACCGCCACCGGAGCGAACGGGAGGCGGTGCTGCGCTTCGTGCGGTGGACGAGCGTCGCGGTCGTCGTCGCGGTCCTCGTCTGGATCCCGCCGGTGGTCGAGCAGCTCACGACCGCGCACGGGAACCTCGGCGTGCTGCTCAACTACTTCCGGAACCCGCCCCAGAGCCCGGTGGGCCTGGGGGAGGGGCTCAAGGTCCTCCTCGCCCACCTCAACCCGGCGACGCCGTTCACGAGGGCGCTCGTGCCCACGACCTCGCACGTGGACGTGACCACGGGCTCGGTGATCCCAGGCTCGTTCTTCCTCGCCCTCTGGGCGTCGACGGTGGTGATCGCGTGGCGACTCCGTCTGCGCTCGCTGCTCCGGCTCCACGCCGTGCTCGCGGGCACGCTCGTGCTCGGCGCGCTGTCGATCAGCCGCATCTTCGGGATCCTCTGGTACTACCTCGTGCTCTGGGCCTGGGGCGTCAACGTCCTGATGGTCGTTGCGGTCGGCTGGACGCTCGTCGTGCTGGCGCGACACCGGATGGCGGCGCCGACGCGGCGCCGGGCCGACGCCGCCGGCGGCGTCGCCCTGGCCGGCCTGGCGCTGGCGTTCACCATCGTGTTCGCCATCGACGCCGCGGGCGTCGAGTTCCCGACCCCTCGCCTCTCGGCCACGCTGGGGGCGGTCGTCGACCCGACGGTCAAGGCCCTCGAGCACCGGCCGGGCCCGGGCCGGAACGGCCCGTACCTCGTCACGTTCGGCGACCCGGCGTCGCTCGGGGCCCAGGGGTTCGGGCTCATCAACGAGCTCGAGCGGCGGGGCGTCCGGGTCGGCGCGGTCGCCCCGTACTCGGGGCCGGTCACACCGCACCGCGTGCTCCGCCCGGCCGACGCCGCCGCCGTCGTCCACCTGTCGATCGGACCCGACATCCAGTACTGGCAGGCCAAGCCCGAGGCGAAGCAGGTCGCGTACTTCGACCCGCGCAGCACCCGGGAGCGCGCGCAGTACGCGCGACTGCGGTCGCAGATCATCGGCGAGCTGCAGGCCGCCGGCTTGTCGAACCTGGTGCCCGGCGTCGACGGTGACCTGTTCGCGACGACGCTCGATCCCCGCCTGCCGAGGAAGCCGCGAATGCAGCTCGCCCGCCTCGCCGACCTCGGGCTGCCGGCCGCGGTCTTCATCGCGCCCCGAACCGAATCGGGCTGACCCTCGTCGGTGCGCGGTGAGCGGCGCGCGACCCGAGGGCTCGAGCGCTCCGGCGGGTCCGGCCGGAGAGGGCTGTGCTAACAAGGCCGAGATGGCTGGGGGCGCCGGCGAGCGGAGTGACGACAGCGCGTCGCGACGCGGTCCGCGCTGGTTTTGGTGGGCGCTGACGACCGTCGGCGTCGCCGCGCTCGGGACGCGCGTCGGCTACGTCCTGATCTCGCGCGCCAACCGCACGTTCGGCGGCGACTCGTACTTCTACCACGCCGGTGCCAACCTGCTGGCGAGCGGCCACGGGTTCATCGAGCCGTTCCTGTACCACAACGGCCAGGTCGCGCAGGCCGCCGAGCACCCGCCCCTCTACCTCGTGTACCTCTCGATCCCGTCGGCGCTCGGCATGACGAGCACGCTCACGCACCTGCTGTGGTCGTGCGTGCTCGGGACGGCCACGGTGGTCGTCGTGGGACTCATCGGTCGCGAGGTGCTGGGTCCGCGGGTCGGGATCATCGCCGCGGCCATCGCGGCGCTGTACCCGAACGTATGGGTCGCGGACGGGTCGCTGCAGGCGGAGACGGCGGCCATGTTCATGACCGCCCTCACGGTGCTCTTCGCCTACCGCTACCTGCGGCGCCCGAGCTGGCCGTGGCTCGCCGCCGCCGGTGCGGCCGCGGGGGCGGCCTCGCTGGCGCGCTCCGAGCTCATCCTGCTCGTGCCCTTCGTCGTCGCGCCGCTGGCGCTCTTGACCCGCACGCGGAGCTTCCGCCAGCAGCTCGAGTGGCTGGCGGCGGCCGGGCTGGCGACGCTGATCGTGATCGGCCCGTGGATCGGCTACAACCTGAATCGCTTCCGCCACCCGGTGTATCTCAGCGTGCAGTACCCGGCGCTGCTCGCGTCGGCGAACTGCGACACCACCTACTACGGCCAGCTCCTCGGGTACTTCTCGGTGGCGTGTGCCGCCGCCGACGCGACCCGTGAGCACGTCGCCGGGGACCAGTCGCAGCAGGCGATCGGCTTCCAGCACGCCGCCGTCACGTACGTCCGGCACCACGAGGGCCGCCTGCCGGTCGTCGTCGCGGCGCGCCTCGGGCGCATCGTCGAGGCCTTCCGACCGGGCCAGAACATCCGCCTCCGCGAGTTCCTCGACGGCATCGAGAGCCCGGTGGCGAACGCCGCCCTCGTCACCTACTACGCCCTCGCGCTCCTCTCGGTCGCCGGTGCGGTCGTCCTGCGGCGACGTCGCGTCACCGGCTACCCGCTCCTGGCCCCGATCGCGGTGGTGCTGATCACGGTGGCGCTGTCGTACGGGAACACGCGCTTCCGAGCCCCCGCCGAGGTCATGCTGGCCGTCCTCGCCGCGGTGGCGATCGACGCCCTCGTTTCCCGGTTCGCGAGCGCGCGGGCCGGTGGGGGAGCGGTGCCGGCGGAGCCGGAGCCCGTGGGCGCCGCCGCTCCCGTGGGCGCCGGCGGGCCTCGGGAGCCGTGACCGTCCCGGCCCGGCCGCGAATCGGCCGGGCGCTGCCCGCGCTCCCTACGGCAGGCGCTTCAGCGCCCGCAGCAGCCCGAGCCGAGCGGGGGACTGATGGTGCGAGCCGCTCGCCCCGTCGAGCTCGTGGCGGTGGGCGAGGAACCACTCGTAGGACTCGACGAGCATCGACGCGTTCGAGTGGCGAGGCTCCCACCCGAGCTCGGTGCGGGCCTTCGTGATGTCGAACCAGAGCGACTCGCCGTAGAGGAGCCAGTGGTAGGGGGCGAACGGGGCCAGGCCGAGCCGGGCCAGGCCCTGCATCGCGGCCCGGCTGGGCCCGATCGGTAGGGACCGCACCGTCGACCCGGTGCCGGCGTGATCGACGAGGGCTTGCAGCGTCTCGCGCATCGTCCCGAACTCGCCCGCGCCCACGTTGTAGACGGCCGGGCCCTCACGGTCCGCGGCGCGCAGGCAGGCGTCGGCGAGGTCGGAGGCGTGGACGAGCTGGTACCGGTTGGCGCCCCGGCTGAGCACGTAGACCGGCGCGCCGTCGGCCACGAAGTCGAACAGCACCGCCATGATCCCGAGGCGGCCGTGGCCGAGGATCGTCCGGGGCCGGATGACGGTGACGTCGAGCCCGGCTCGGGCCGCCTCCTGGCACAGCAGCTCGGCCTCGAGCTTGGCCCGCCCGTAGTCCTCGAGCGGCCGGCGCCGGGAATCCTCGGTGACGGGGTTGGCGTCGGGGATGCCGAACACGGCGCTCGAGGACGTGTGCACGACCTTGGCCACGCCGGCGTCGCGCGCCGCCACGAGCAGGTTGGCCGTGCCGACCACGTTCACCGACCGGAACAGCCGGCGATCCCGAGCCAGCGGGACCTGGGCCACGTTGTGGAGCACGACGTCGACGTCCTCGCACGCGGTCCGGAGCGCGTCTCGGTCCCGCACGTCGCCCGCCACCCACTCGAGCTCGTCCCGGCGCGCGGGCTCGTGGCGGTCGAAGACCCGCACCGTGTCGCCGCGCGCCAGCAGCCGCTCCACGAGCCCGCCCCCGAAGTAGCCGCTGCCCCCGGTCACGAGCACCGCTCGTCCGCTCACAGCGGCGCCCCGTGCTCGAGGCACCACCGCACGCTGGCGCGCATCCCCTCGAGGAGCGCGACCTCGGGCTGGTAGTCGAGCTCGACCCGGGCCCGGGAGATGTCGCAGACGATGGTGTCCTTCAGCTCACCGAGGACGTGCACGGCCTGCACGTAGCGCCCCTGGCTCTGGAGGAGGCGGTCGAGCCGGGCCGCCAGCACGCCGGCCGCGGTCGGGAGTCGCGGCTGGCGGTGCGACACCCGCAGCCCCTCGGCCTCGAGCGCGCTGCGGACGGTGTCGAGGACCTCTTGGAGCTGGTGGGGCTCGGCGTCGGCGATCCAGTACGCGCGTCCCGGCGCCGCCGCCGCCACCTCGGCGCGGAGCAGCCCGTGGACGAGGTTGCCGGTGTACACGAGCGAGCGTCGGTTCGTGCCCGTCCCGGGGAGCGGGAACCGGCCGCGTCGGACCGCGGCGAAGAAGCGGGTCTGCCGGGCGGGCTGGAACGGGCCGTAGAACCACGGCGGCCGCACGATCACGGTGGCGAGGTCGCCGCGGTCGTGGCTCAGCTGGACCAGCTGCTCGGCCTCGAGCTTCGACTTCCCGTAGCCCAGGTACGGGTCGTACGGGGAGTCCTCGGTGAACCGGTCGGTCGGGGTGGCGTTGGCGCCGAACGGGGAGTTCGACGAGACGTGGAGGAAGCGCGTCGCGCCCGCCCGGCGGGAGCGGTCGAGGACGAGCTGGGTGCCGCCGACGTTCACGTCGAAGAGCTCCCGAACCTCTCGCTCGGGGTGGATCACGCCGGCGGCGTGGAACACCGTCGGGGCCCGGACGCCGTCGAAGAGCCGGTCCAGGGTGACCGGATCCCGGATGTCTCCGACCAGCGCCTCGATCCCGGGGGCGACGTTCTCGAGGAGGGGCGCGTCGTCCCGGTCGCGGACGAGGCAGCGGACGTGCTCCCGCGTCGGCGCCAGCGCCCGCACCAGGTTCTGGCCCAGCCATCCGGCGGCGCCGGTGACGACCGCGACCGACGACGGCGCCACGTCGGGCCGCGAGGTCGAGGGCTCCGCCTGCACGGGGCACGTCTTACCAGGCCCGATCGGGCCGACCCGCCCGGCGCGCCGCGAGACCGATCGGGAGCGGGTGGACGCCACCCGGGCCGGCCGCCTCGGCTCGGGGGGCCTCAGGCGTCGAGGTAGGCGTCGATCGTCCGGTGCATGTGCAGGAGGTTCGACTCCTGCCGCGGGTTCAGCCGCAGCCCGACGAAGCCCCGCGACTTCATCCCGGCCTGGACCCGCTCCATGTTGGCGTAGTCCTGGTTCGTGATCGTGCCCCAGTCCCGGTCCCGCCAGTCCGGGTACGACCGGTGCTCGGGCGGCCGCCAGGGCCGGTCCGGCCGGGGCCACTCGAGCACCCACGTGTCCTTGATGGCGGAATCGACGTCGACGCCGTTCGGGCGGACCCGGAACAGGATGGCGCTGCCCGGGTAGATCGGGCCGACCAGGTTCGGGAACACGTACACGTCGTCGGCGCTCGTCATCTGCTCGGGGTCGAGGCCGTCCACGTCGACGCCCCGGCGGCGCAGCAGCTCGCGGCGACGCTGCTGGTAGGCCTCGAGCAGGCCCTGGTCCGCGGGCGGCGCCGCCCGCAGCTCGTCGACGAGGGCCCGCTCCTCGTGGAGGAAGGCGCCGCCGAGCCCGCCGACGAGCCCGGCCAGGATCTCCCCCTCGTCGACCTCGTCGTCGGCGAGCCCGAGCCGGGGGCTCGGGCGGAGGCGACGTCGCGCGCTGGGGAGCCGCCCGTAGTGGGCGTGCTTCCCGAGCTGCTCGTACTCGATGCTCACGTCGTCGGTCCACGGCAGCAGCTGGGGATGGGTGCCCTGCACGTGGTAGGCCTCGTTGAAGGCGTCCACCACCACCTTCCAGTTCGCGGGCAGCACCGTGGTCAGGTGGGACCGCAGCCGCAGCGCCTCGAGGTGGTACGGGCCGAGCAGGCCCGGGAGCGGGTCCAGGAACTCGAGGAGCGGCTCCGCGTCCGGGTCGAGGTTCACGAACACGAACCCGCCCCACCGCTCGCAGCGGACCTCGGTGAGCCCGAGCCCGGCGGGGACGGATCCGAACTCGTGGGCGTCGACGATCTCGAGCAGGCGGCCGTCGACGCCGTAGCGCCAGCCGTGGAAGGGGCAGGTCAGGGTGCCGTCGTCGGCGTGGCCGCAGCCGTCGGCGAGCCGGGTGCCGCGATGGAGGCAGGCGTTGTAGAAGGCCCGGATCGAATCGGGCCCGGCGCGCGCCACGAGCAGCGACTCCTCGCCGATCGTGTACTCGCAGTAGTCGCCGACGGAGCCGACCTGCTCCTCCCGGCAGGCGACCTGCCAGACCCGGGACCAGAGCCGCTCGAGCTCGAGCTGGAGGAAGGCGGGCGACACGTACCGCTCCTTCGGGATCAGCCCGTCCGACCCGCCGCGCATGCGCCGACGGTAGCGTCGGGCCGCCCGATGGAGTTCAACCTCGCCGACCTCTTCGAGTGCGTCGTCGACCACGTGGGCGACCGCGTCGCCGTGACCTGCGGGGAGCGGCACCTCACCTACGCGGCGCTTGACGCCCGGGCCAACCGGCTCGCCCACGGCCTCGCCGCGCTCGGGGTCGAGGCCGGGGAGCACGTCGCCTGCTACCTCCACACCAGCGTCGAGTACCTCGAGACGCTGCTGGCCTGCTACAAGATCCGGGCCGTCCCGGTGAACGTGAACGACCGCTACGTCGCCGACGAGCTCGCCTACGTATGCCGCGACGCCGACGCCGTCGTCCTCGTCCACGACGACGACCTCCGCCCCCAGGTCGAGGGCCTCGCGGCGCGGGTCGAGACGCTGCGCCGGACGGTCGCGGTCGGCGACGGCGAGTACGGGGCCCTCGTCGCCGGGCGCGACCCCGGGCGCAACTTCGGGCCCCGATCCGCCGACGACCGCTACATCCTCTATACCGGCGGGACGACCGGGCGCCCGAAGGGCGTCGTGTGGCGCCACGAGGACATCTTCTTCGCCGCCCTCGGCGGCGGGAACGCCGGCGGCCCGCCGATCACGCGCCCCGAGGCGATCGGCCCGGCCGCGGTCACGAACCGGGCCCAGCGCTTGGGCCCGTTCCTCCCGCCCGGCGACCCCGGCCCGGAGCAGTTCGTCGCCCTCGCGCTCGGCCCGCTCGCCCACGCCAGCGGCCAGTGGTCGGCGCTCGGCACCCTGCTCGGCGGCGGCCGGGTGGTCCTGTACCCCGGCCGCCACTTGGACCTCCGGGAGGTGCTCGAGCTCGTCGAGCGGGAGCGCGTGGGCATGCTGAACCTGGTCGGGGACGCCAGCGGCCGGCCGCTCCTCGACGAGCTGCGCGCCGCCCCGGGCCGGCACGACACGTCGTCGCTGCGGGTCCTCGGCTCGGGGGGCAGCCTGCTGTCGGCCGACGTGAAGGCGGGGCTCCTGGCCGCGCTGCCGTCGGTCCTCACGGTCCTCGAGGCCGTCGGCTCGTCGGAGGCGCCGGTCCAGGCGCTCGCCCTCGTCGGCCCGGACCAGCCGGGGTCGGAGTCGCTGCGCTTCGCGCACCGTGACACCACGATGGTCGTCGACGAGGACCTGCGGCCCGTCAGCCCCGGCTCGGGGCAGGTGGGGCGCCTGGCCACGACCGGCCGGACCCCGCTCGGCTACTACAAGGACCCCGCCAAGAGCGCGGCCACGTTCGTGGAGATCGACGGCCGACGCTGGACCCTGCCCGGCGACATGGCGACCGTCGACGCCGACGGCGGCATCCGGCTCCTCGGCCGGGGCTCGATGTCGATCAACACCGGCGGCGAGAAGGTCTACCCCGAGGAGGTCGAGGCCGTCCTCCGGGCCCACCCCGCCGTCGCCGACGCCGTGGTCGTCGGCGTCCCCGACCCGCGGTGGGGGGAGCGGGTCGTGGCCGTCGTGGCGCCCGCGGGCGAGCCGTCCCCGTCGCTCGAGGACCTCCAGGCCCACTGCCGGTCCCGGCTGGCCGGCTACAAGGTCCCCCGCGTCCTGCACCTCGTGGAGCGGGTCGCCCGCTCGGCCGCCGGCAAGCCCGACTACCCGCAGATCCGCGCCGGCCTCGACGGGCGGTAGCCGACGCCGGATCGGGCTTCAGAACTCGCGGCGGGCTGCCGACGTTGGAACCACGAGGACCCCGACTGGGAGGTCGCCATGGTCCAGCTCCTGAGCCCCGCCACCGTCCCGCTGGCCGGGCACATCGTGGCCTGCCCGTGCTGCGGGTTCGCCCACGCCCTGCGCCCGATCGGGCATCGCGACTCGAGGCTGGTCGTGGACTGCGGCGAGCGCACCCTCGTGATGGGCAACGGCGGCACCCTGTACCGCCGCCCCCGCGTCGTCACCGAACCCGCCTGAGCCTCCCCCGGCCGCTCAGCCGTCGGCGTCGGGGCCCCAGTCCCCCCGTCGCCGCGAGCGGACGAGCTCCACCACCGCGTCGGCCGCCAGCAGCAGCACCGCGAGCAGCGCCACGACGTGGACGGCGTCGAAGAACGTCGGCCACTCGAAGACCGCCGGGTACAGGTGCCGCGTCTGCTGCACCACGACGTAGGCGCCGGCCGCCGCCAGCGCCGCGGGGGCGCCGACCGTGAGCAGCCACCGCAGCGGCGGGCGCAGCAGCACCGCCAGCGTCACCGCGCCCACGACGAGGCCCATCCACCAGGTGACGAGCAGCGAGGAGGCGATCGCGACCGCCAGCGTCGTCGAGACCACGGCCCGACGGGACGGCGGCGAGCCCGACGAGCCGAACGGCGACCGGAACGCGAGCGGACGGTCGACGTGGGCGGCGTCGACCGGGATGCGGGGCCGTCGCGGCCGCAGCGCCAGGGCCGTGCAGAGGACCATCGTCACCGCCGAGATCGCGAGCGCGATCCAGATGCGCCGCTGCGGCGTCCACGTGAACGTGACCGACAGCGGACGTCCGTCCTTCGGGTTGACCCGCCACCCGTTCGAGATGCCGTCGACGAGCTTCGGGGCGCCGAGGTCGTGTCCGTTCACGGTGGCGCGCCAGCCGCTGTTGAAGCTCTCGCCGAGCACGAGCCAGAACGGGCCGGTGGGGTGCTGGACCCGAGCGTGGATCGTGGTCTCGCCGTTGCCCGTGACGTGCACGCGCGGGGCCGCGGCGGCCGGCGCCGCGGTGCTGCCGGCCGGCGCGTCGAGCGCCACCCCGGCCCCGCCGATGCCGGAGGCCAGGACGAGCCCGTCGAGGTTGATCCCGGTGCTCGCCCCGGGCGTCGCCCGCAGCTCGTGAGCGCCGGCGCCGAGGCGGAGCGGCGCCGCGGCGCCGCCCGACGGGTTGCACGACTCGACGGTGGCGGTGCCCCCGGAGGCGGCGGTGGCGGCGGAACCGACCACCCGGACCGGGTACGGCCGGCCGTCGACGGTCAGCAGGTCGGCGCGGCAGTCGCCGGGCAGCGTCGCCGGCAGCGGCGGCCGCTGCACGCCCGGGATCCCGAGCTCGGCGATGCCGACCGGCAGCGGCGTCGGGAGGTTCGTGTAGTACTCGGTCGTGTCGACGGGCCGCACCGCGGTGATGGTGACGCGCACGTCGGCGCCGGTCAGCGCCGGGAACCGCACCGGCGCGCTGACGGTCGCGTTCTCGGCCGGCTGGTCGGGGACCGGGGGCACGCTCACGGTCCGGGTCTGGCCGCCGGCGTCGATCTGCAGCTGGGTCGGGACCGAGTGCCGGCCGTCGGCGACGACCTGCAGGTCGAGGTGGTCGACGGTGGTCGGGTGGGCGAGCCGGACGTCGATCCACTGCCCGGTCGGGTCGCCCACCTGGGTCGTCCACGCCGTGGCCGGGTTGCCGTCGAGCGCCGAGGAGGCCCGGGCCAGGGCGGTCGTGGTCAGGTGCTCCGACGCGGTCGCGGTCACCCCGCCGGCGCTCGCGCCGGGGATCCCGAGGGCGGCGTCGAGGGCCGGGTCGGGGGCGCCGAGGTCGAGCCGGGCCGTGCCGACGAGGCCGAAGTCGCGCGCCGACGGCACCGTGAACGACCGCACGAGCGACGTCTCCTCCTCGGCGGTGTTCGGCGGCGCCAACACCGTGCGGAGGCGGGTCATCTCGTAGACGAGGGGGTGCGAGGTCGAGCGCGCCGCCGGGGACGACACCAGGTCGGTCGGCATGCGGACGACCTCGTCGACGTGCACGTCGCGGGTCGGCGCGGCGTCGTCGTGGAGCCGGATCTCGGCGAAGCCGACGCCGCTGGCGTGCGGGTAGGTCGGCTGGGGGCCGAGGTTGTCGGCGTCGACCGTGATCTCGAGCCGCGAGAAGTGGCGGCGGGGGAACGTCACCGTCTGGCCGGCGGCGGTCCGGGAGGCGGGGCCGAGGCCGACGGTCACCGGCGCGCCCGCGGCCTGGCCCCGGTCCGAGAACCGCAGGGTGGCGCGGGTGATGTACCGGTCGCGGGGGCCGGTGAGCGGCTGGACCAGGTTCACGGTGCCGGTCGTGATCGGCCGGTCGAGGTCGGCCCGGAGGCGCTGCCCGTCGACGGCGTCGAAGGCGCCGACGGTCCAGGCCGTGCTCAGGTCGCCGTCGAACGCGCGCGCCGGGCGGTCCGCGGGCAGGTACCGGGCCGACGAGCCGTACCCGGTCGCCGAGACCGTGACGCCGCGCTGCTCCATGACGGTGGCGGCGTTCTCACCCGCGCCCGGGAACACGTTGAGCTGATTGTCGTTCGTGTCGGTCACGAGCGGCTGCTCGCCGGGGCGCTCGGTGTACCCGAGCTTGTAGTTGACGTTGTCCCAGCGCTGGGCCCGCTTGCGGTTCGTGTCGGTGACGACGAGGACGCTGTTGCCGTCGACGGCCCGGCGCAGGCCGGCCGGGTCCCCGGCGAACGACGCCGAGTACTGCACGAGCTCCTGCCCGGTGAGGAGGCGGGACTGGGCCAGGTCGATGAGGCCCTCGCCGTCACCCGAGACGAGCACCGACGGGCCCGCGGCGTCGGCGCGCGCGATCGGGCGGGGCGACTGGACCGGGTAGTCCACGACCGGGGCCGGGTCCGGGGTCCCCGCCGGCAGCGCGAGCTCGCGCGCGTCGAGGAGGGGCAGCGTCAGCGGCGGGCTGAGGCCGTGGCCGAAGCCGGTGGGGGGCTGGAGCCCGGTCGGCGTCGGGGTGAAGAGGACCGACGTGTCCTTCGGGCGGGCGAGGTCGAAGCGGTCGACCTGGAGGTCGTTGCGGAGCACCAGGTCCCCGACGCCGAGCAGCCGCGCGATCGGCGCCACCGACGCCGGCTCCAGCAGCCCGACCTGCAGGCGCCCGTCGAAGGCGTCGAGCAGGTTCGCCGAGGGCGCCGACCCGAACGGGATCAGCTCCCGGGCCGCGTAGGGCCGGTCGGTCAGGCCCGGCGTGATCGGCTCGATGGTGTCGCCCCAGCGGTAGGCGGAGAAGTCGGCGCCCGGCAGCTCGAGGATCCGGGTGTTGTGCGATCCCTTGTCGAGCTTCGCGATGGCGCGGGTCCAGTACGCCGGCAGCGTCTCGTTCCGCTGGAGGTTCTTGCCGTAGTAGGTGCCGTTCCACAGCGCGGGCAGGTTCACGATCACGAGCACGCCGAGCAGCGCGCAGGTCAGGAGCCCCACCGCGCCGAGGCCGCGGTCGGCCAGCCGCCGCGCCACGACGTTCGCACCGACCCCGAGCAGCACCGCGAAGCCGAGCACGACGACGGGCCCGGCGCGCCCGACGCTGCGCAGCGCCAGCCCGACCGTCGAGCCCTCCCCGAACGCCTTCAGCACCGCGCCGACCGGCGACGGGTCGTCGTACGGGTGCGCGCCGACGGCGACGACCACGCCGACGACGACCAGCCCGATGAAGTAGATGCGGTGCCGCCAGCGGACGAACGCCGCCGCCGCCATGGCCAGCACCGGGACCCCGTAGCCGACCACGATCAGCCAGCGCCGCAGCGTGTAGTCGATCGTGGACTCGATCCAGGGCCCCAGCTTGTCGCCGCCGTAGAAGAACCAGTAGCCGAGGCCGCGCTGGATCTCGCCGGCCTGGCCCGCGGTCGACACCGTCTTGATCGTCTCCGTGTACTTCAGGACGTTGAGCCCGTACCCGGCCTGGAGCGTCAAGCCCGTGACCCACCAGAGGGACGCCAGCAGCGTCAGCAGCGTGATCTTCCCGGCGGTGCGCAGCGCCCGCGACAGCGAGACCTCGCGGGAGACCCACACCGCGTACCCGAACCACAGCATCGGCGCCAGCAGCACGAACAGCAGGACGGTGGCCACGACGCTGCCGGCCAGCTGGACCACGATGGCGAAGATGGCGGGGTAGCGCCAGCCGCCCTCGCGGAGCGCCCGGATCACGATGCCGACCAGCCACGGCAGCGACGCCCACGCCACGAGCTGGATCGACAGCCGCGACGCGTACTGCAGGAGGTACGGGCTCAGCATGAACGCGAGCGCGGCGACGACGACCCCCGGGCCGCGGACGTGCAGGGTGCGGAGCAGGAACAGCACGCCGAGCCCGGCGGCGAAGATGATCGAGCCCAGCCACAGCCGCTGCGCCACCCACGCGGGCACGCCGGCGGTCTCGAGGACCCAGTAGAACGGGCCGGCCGGGAACAGGTAGCCGATGTTCTCGTGGGTGACGGTGCCGAAGGCGGTGTTGCCCTGCCACAGGTAGGGCGCGCGGGCCAGCAGCCGGCCCGGGTCGAGGTAGAAGTACTGCTTCGTGTCGGCGACGACGCGGCCGGGCGACGTCCGCAGCAGCGGCACGTAGGCCAGCACCGCCAGCAGCGAGTAGCCGACCGCCCGCAGCCCGCGGCTGCTGGTCGGCGTCGGCGGTGCCGCGGCCCGTTCCGCGACGGCGACCGCCGGCGCGCTCATCGACGAGCGGACCGGGCGCGGAAGCGGATCGCCTCGGCTGCCAGTACCTCCAGCACGCCGAGTGCCGACGCCTCCCACTGCATGTTCGAGGCGCGGGCGACGGCGCCGGCCCCGAGGCGAGCCCGCAGGTCCGGGTCGCCGATCAGCTGGTCGAGCGCGCCGACGAGCTCGTCGCGGCCCTGGACCAGGATCCCGCTGCGACCGTCCTCGACCGCGTCGAGGTGCCCGGCGATGCGCGTCGCCACCGCGGGTGTGCCGCACGCGGCCGCCTCGGTGATGCTCATGCCCCAGCCCTCACGCGCCGACGTGCTGGCCAGCACCCACGCCCGCCGGTAGAGGTCGACGACGGCCTCGTCGGCGATGCGGCCGGGCAGCCGGATCCAGTCCTCGGCCCGGCTGGCGTGGAGCTGGGCCTCGAGGTCGTCCCGCATGTAGCCGTCCCCGGCGATCACCGCCTCGAGGTCCGGGTGCCGGCGCTTCAGCGCCACGAGCGCGTCGATGAGCAGCTCGAAGCGCTTGACCGGGACGAGGCGGCCGACGGCGATGACGAGCGGGGTCGGTGACTTCGCGCCGCCTGGCGTGTACCGCGGGTGCACGCCGGGGTGGACGACGGTCACCCGGCTCGGCCGGAACCCCATCGCCTGGACCAGCTCCTGCTTGCTCGACTCCGACGGCGTGACGATCGGGACGTGCCGGTAGAAGGGCGGCGCCAGCTGCGATTCGATGAAGCTCCCGAGCGCGGCGAGGCGCGGCGGCAGCGTCATCTGCCACATCTCGGCGTGGAGATGGTGGATGCAGGTGATGTGGGGGGTGCGGGCCCACACCGGCGAGAAGAACGGCATCCCGTTCCAGACCTCGACGAGCCCGTCCCGGCCGCCGTGCCAGCCGAGCATCTCGCTGACGGCGGCGCGGGGGAACACGAGGTAGCGGCCGGCCTTGCGGATCACCCGGTACCCGTCCCGCCAGGCCACGGGGGGCCGCCCGGCCGCGAACGAGGCCCGCATCGTCACCTCGAGGCCGGCCTCGGCCCAGTACTTGGCGAGGTTCGACGCCGAGATCTCCGACCCGCCCGCCTCGGGGTCGTCGAGGTCCCGCCAGGCCAGCATGCTCACGCGGCGGAGCCCGGCCTCGGCCGCGACGCTGCCGATCTTGGCGATGGTGGCGTCGTGATCGGTCATCACAGGTGGCGACGCAGTCGGGTCCGGGCCCCTCCGACCGTTCGAGCCCAGCCCCAGGACGGCGGGCGCAGCCTACGCGACCGGGTCGTCCGCCGACCGGTCGGGCGACGCCGGCGCGACCGGTGTCGGGCCCCCCGGCCTTTGGCCCGGCGCCGTCGCAGGCCCCAGAATGACCGGATCGAAGGACCGTCCGAGCCCGTGACCGCGCCCGCCGCAGGCGGCTTCGACGACGCGCTGCGCGTCGTCGCCGACGTGGCGGGATGGATGACGGACGCGCAGGCCCGGCGGCTCTGGGACCGAGCCGCCGCGGTGCCGGCGGGGGGCCGGATCGTCGAGATCGGCAGCTACCACGGCCGGTCGGCGATCGTGCTCGGCCGGGCCGCGGCCCCGACCGTCGAGGTGGTCGCGATCGACCCCCACGCCGGCAACGACCGCGGCCCCCAGGAGATCCACGGCAGCGCCGACGAGGGGGAGCGGGACCACCAGGCCTTCCTCGCCAACCTCGAGCGGGGCGGCGTGCGGGGCCGGGTGCGGCACGTGCGCGCCGCGTCCCAGCGGGCGTCGGCGGCGGTGGACGGGCCGATCGACCTCCTCTACATCGACGGCGCCCACCGCTACCGGCCCGCTCGCGACGACATCCGCCTCTGGGGGGCGCGGGTCGCCGACGGCGGCACGATGCTCATCCACGACTCGTTCTGCTCGGTCGGGGTGACGGCGGCGATCCTCACCGAGCTGCTGGCCCGCGGCGACCTGCGGTACGTGGACCGGGTCGGGTCGCTCGCCGAGTACCGACGGGCGACGCCCCGACCGGGCGACCGGTGGCGCAGCGCGGCTCGCCAGCTGGCCCAGCTCCCGTACTTCGCGCGGAGCGTCCTCGTGAAGGTGCTGCTCGTGCTCCGGCTCCGGCCCCTCACCCGGCTCCTCGGGCATCGCTCCGGCGACTGGCCCTACTGAGCGCGGCGGACCGCGCCGGGCCCACCGGCGGCCCGCGCTCCCGTCCCTGACCGCGTCGAGACCGGGCTCCAGAACTTTCGGCGGGCTGCCGACGTTGGAACCGACGAGGACTCCGAGGGAGGTCGCCGTGGTCCAGCTCCTGAGCGTCGCCACCGTCCCGCTGGCGGGGCACATCGTGGCCTGCCCGTGCTGCGGGTTCGCCCACGCCCTGCGCCCGATCGGGCACCGCGACTCGCGGCTGTCGTGGACTGCGGCGCACTCTCGTGATGGGCGAGGGGGCCACCCTCTACCGCCGCCCCCGCGTCGTCACCCACCCCGCCTGAGCCGCGGCCGCGCGCCGGCGCGGGCAGCGGACGGGAAGGACGGGACGGCCCCGGCGTCCGATCGGCCAGACTGGGCGGTCGATGCGGACCCACCTGTCCCACCTCGAGGCGCTCGAGGCCGAGGCCATCCACATCCTGCGGGAGGTCGCGGCCGAGTTCGAGCGGCCGGTGCTGCTCTTCTCGGGCGGCAAGGACTCGGCCGTCATGCTCCGCCTGGCCGAGAAGGCGTTCTGGCCCGCCCGGCTGCCGTTCCCGGTCATGCACGTCGACACCGGCCACAACTTCGACGAGGTGCTCGAGTTCCGGGACCGCCGGGTCGCCGAGCTCGGCGCCCAGCTCGTCGTGGCGTCGGTCCAGGCCTCGATCGACGCCGGCCGGGTCGTCGAGGAGGCCGGCCCCCGCGCCTCCCGCAACCGGCTCCAGACCGTCACGTTGCTCGACGCGATCACCGAGCACGGGTTCGACGCCGTGTTCGGCGGGGGTCGCCGCGACGAGGAGAAGGCCCGGGCGAAGGAGCGGGTGTACTCGTTCCGGGACGAGTTCGGCCAGTGGGACCCGAAGAGCCAGCGGCCGGAGCTGTGGAGCCTCTACAACGGCCGGCACCGCAAGGGGGAGCACATCCGGGTGTTCCCGCTGTCGAACTGGACCGAGCTCGACGTCTGGCAGTACATCGCCGCCGACGAGGTCGAGCTCCCGTCCATCTACTACGCCCACCGGCGGCCGGTGATCCGCCGCGACGGCATGCTCCTGGCGGTGACCCCCTACCTGGGGGCCCTCGACGGCGAGATCCCCGAGGAGCTGATGGTGCGGTTCCGCACCGTCGGCGACGCCACCTGCACCGGCGCCGTCGAGTCCCCGGCCGCCACCGTCGAGGAGGTCATCGCCGAGGTGGCGGCGTCCCGGATCACCGAGCGCGGCGCCACCCGGGCCGACGACCGCATCTCCGAGGCCGGCATGGAGGACCGCAAGCGCGAGGGGTACTTCTAGCGATGGAGCTGCTGCGCTTCGCCACCGCCGGGTCCGTCGACGACGGCAAGAGCACCCTCATCGGGCGGCTGCTGCTCGAGACGAAGCAGATCTTCGAGGACCAGCTCGAGGCGGTCGAGCGGACCAGCCGCGACCGGGGCTTCGACTACACGAACCTGGCCCTGCTCACCGACGGGCTGCGCGCCGAGCGGGAGCAGGGGATCACGATCGACGTCGCCTATCGGTACTTCGCGACGCCGCGCCGCAAGTTCATCATCGCGGACACGCCGGGCCACATCCAGTACACGCGCAACATGGTGACCGGCGCGTCGACCGCGGACCTCGCGCTCGTGCTCGTCGACGCGCGCAAGGGCGTGCTCGAGCAGTCGCGCCGCCACGCGGTGATCGCCTCGCTCCTCCAGGTGAAGCACCTCGTGCTCTGCGTCAACAAGCTGGACCTCGTCGACTTCGACGAGCGCCGGTTCGACGACATCTGCGCCGAGTTCACCGAGTTCGCGGCCAAGCTCGACATCGACGACCTCACGTTCGTCCCCGTGTCGGCGCTACACGGCGACAACGTCGTCGCCCACTCGCCGAACACCCCCTGGTACGAGGGTCCGACGTTGCTCCACCACCTCGAGCACGTCTACATCGGATCGGACCGCAACCTGATCGACGCCCGGTTCCCCGTCCAGTACGTGATCCGGCCCATCAGCCACGACCACCACGACTACCGGGGCTACGCCGGGCAGGTGGCGAGCGGCATGTTCCGGCCCGGCGACGAGGTCCTGGTGCTGCCGAGCGGGTTCACGACCACGGTGGCGAGCATCGACGAGTTCGGCGGCCCGATCGAAGAGGCGATCCCGCCTCAGTCGGTCAGCATCCGGCTCGCCGACGACCTCGACGTCAGCCGCGGGGACCTGCTGTGCCGGCCCCACAACGCCCCGACCGTCAGCCAGGACATCGACGCCATGGTGTGCTGGTTCACCGAGCGCCCGCTGCGTGAAGGCGCCGTCTTCGGCATCAAGCACACGACCCGAGCCGCCCGCGCCCGGGTCCAGCACCTCCAGTATCGCCTCGACGTCAACACCCTGCACCGGGACGAGCACCACCAGGCCCTCGCCATGAACGACGTCGGTCGCGTCAGCCTGCGCTGCACGGTCCCGCTCTTCGTCGACGAGTACCGGCGCAACCGCGTCACCGGGTCGTTCATCCTCATCGACGAGGCGACGTTCGAGACCGTCGGCGCCGGGATGGTGCTGGGCGCGTCGGCGGCGTGAGCGGCCGTCCCGTCAGCCCCGACGTCGTCTGGCACGAGGGTGGCGTCCCGCGCGCCGACCGGTGGGGAGCCGCCGGCGTGCACGGCGCCACGGTGTGGCTCACCGGCCTCCCGGGATCCGGCAAGTCGACGGTCGCCTCGGCGCTCACCGCCGCGCTCACGACCCGGGGCGTCCTCTCGTACTCGCTCGACGGCGACAACCTGCGGCACGGCCTGAACGGGGACCTGGGCTTCTCGGCCGAGGACCGGGCCGAGAACGTGCGTCGGGTGGCCGAGGTGGCGCGCCTGTGCGCCGACGCCGGCGTCGTGGCGTGCGTGCCGGTCATCAGCCCCTACCGGGCCGGGCGGGACCACGCCCGGTCGATCCACGAGGCGAGCGACCTCGTGTTCGTCGAGGTGTTCGTCGACGCCCCGCTCGCCGTCTGCGAGGCCCGCGACCCGAAGGGCCTCTACCGGCGGGCCCGGGCCGGCGAGCTGCGCGGCCTCACCGGTGTCGACGACCCGTACGAGGCGCCGACCGAGCCCGACCTCGTCGTGGCCACCGCGGACGTGTCACCCCTGGCCGCGGCCGGCCTCATCGTGGCGGCGCTGCGGGCGCGAGGCGTCGTGGCATGATCCGGACCGGAGGACGAGGAGGAGCGCACGGGTGAGCACCGAGGTCGAGGTCGCCGCGCCGGCCGCCGCGCCGGTCCCGGTCACGCCGGCGCAGGCGGCCGAGCACGAGCTCCTCGTCGCGACGGTGAAGGCCTCGCTCGTCGCGGTGCCGATCTGCGTGGTGATCTGGCTCGGGCTGGTGGCGCTGGCGCTCGCCATCGCCGGGAGCGGCAACTTCGTCGTGGTGCTGCCGATGGCCGGCGGGATCGGGATCGTGGCGGGCGTGTTCTTCGGTGGGTGGGCCGCCTTCCTCGCCAAGGCCCACCTGCTCGACGAGGTCGACCGCGACGCGACCCGGCCCCCGGCCTAGGGCGCCGGGTCAGCCCCCGAAGTCCTCGGTGGCCCAGACCTGGCCGTTGGCGGAGGCGAGGCCGACCCCGACCGAGCTGAACGCGGGCGAGAGGATGTTCGCCCGGTGGTCGGGGGAGTTCATCCAGGCCGTGTGCATGGCGTCGGCGCTCATCGTGGCCGGGCCCCGCAGGATGTTCTCGCCGAGGGTCCGGTAGCCGCCGTAGCCGGGGGACTGGAGCACCGAGGCGAGGTCACGGTGGAAGAACCCGCCGGTCGCGGCGAGGTAGCCGCTCCAGCCCTGGGCCAGGCACGTGAGCTGGCCGTTGGCGGCCAGGCCGGGCAGCCCGGCCTGGGCCCGCGAGCGGTTGACGTCGGCGAGGATCGCCCCGCTGGTGGCGTCCATGCCGCAGCTCTGGCCCGCCGGCGGGGGCGGCCCGGCGGGGGCGCAGGCGGCGCCGACGACGGCCAGGACCGCGGCGCCGGCCAGGGCCCCGCACCACCTGCGCGCCTGACCCATCCTGGACGTCCTCCCGTGCTGTGGCGAGAGGATCGGAGCCGCGACGGCCCACCTTGAGCGCGGGTGGCGGTCCGGCGCCGGACCGCGGGACGGGCGGGGCTAGCCCGGGCCGAGGAGGTCGCGGAACCGGTCGAGGAGCCCGTCGACCCCGGCGCCGTGCAGGGTCATCCCGCCGTCCACGACCAGGTTCTGGCCGGTCACGAAGCGGGCCCGGTCCGAGCAGAGGAAGACCACGACGTCGGCGATGTCCTCGGGCCGCCCGATCCGGGCCAGCGGCGTCTTGGCCTCCATGTGCGGCACGGTCCAGTCGAAGCCTCGGAGCAGCACGTCGGTGAGGCCGGTGTGGATCATCCCGGGCGAGACCGCGTTCACGCGGACCGTGGGCGCGTACTCGAGCGCCGCGGTCGCGGTGAGGGCGGCCACCCCGGCCTTCGCCGCCGCGTACGGCGCCTCCCCGGCGGCCGGCCGGGTGCCGCTGATCGACGCCGTGCTCACGATCGCGCCGCCACCGCTCTCGACGATGAGCGGCGCGCCGACCCGCATCCCGTAGAAGACCCCGCCGAGGTTGAGCCGCACGACCCGATCCCACTCGTCGACGTCCCACTCGTGGATCGGCGCCAGGTTCGAGCCCCCCGCGTTGTTGAAGAGCAGCGTCAGGCCGCCGAGTCCGTCGGCCGCGTCGCGGATCGCGCCCGCCAGCGCGGCGGGGTCGGTGACGTCCACCGCGAAGGCCGGCCCGTCGAGCTCGCGAGCGGTCTCGGCGGCGCCGTCACCGTCCACGTCCAGCACCGCGACCGCGGCGCCCTCGGCGGCCATCGCCCGGCAGGTGGCCCGCCCGATTCCCGACGCCCCGCCGGTGACGACGGCCCGGTGGCCGTCCAGCAGTCCCATGCTCCGCTCCGGTGTCAGCCGCCGCTGACCATCATGGCCGCTCGACCCGACGGCGGTCGCGGGCGCGGCGCGGTCGGGCGTCGCGGCGGGACGGCGGGCTCAGCAGGGGGCGGTGCGGAGCGCGGGCGGCCCGAGGGCGCTCTGGTTCGCGATCGTGGCCTGGCCGACGCCGGTGACCGGGACGCCGCCGGACCCGGAGGACCGGGTGGACTGGCCGGGGATCACGACCTTGCCGCCGGACACCGAGGGGTTGTTCCCGATCCCGGTGCCGCCGAGCCGGGTGATCATCGGGTCGGCGTCCGGCTCCTGGAGGTAGAGCACGCTCTGGCCCTGCTGGTCCGGGCCCTCGGCCGAGGGCACGGTCCGGAACTCGACGTGCTTGGAATCGTTGGGGTTCACGCCGAGGAACGTGTCCACCAGCGTCAGCACGTCGTTGCGGGAGAGGCTGGCGTCGATGGTCAGGTTCTCGAGCACCCGGTTGACGATGGCGTTGGCGGTGAACGGGTTGTCGCGGGCCTTGGAGGCGGCCAGGCTCCCGAGCCGGCGGGTGAAGTCCTGCTGGCGGGCGATGCGGTCGATGTCGGGGACGGCGTCGGCGGTGAGCCAGGCCTGCCGGCGCTGGCTGTAGTAGGTGAGCGTCCGGGAGCGCACGTACTGCAGGGCGTCGTAGCCGGTGAAGCTCTTGCAGCCGGCGAGCGGTGAGTAGAAGCCGGCCTTGTCGTCTCGGGCCGGGTACGGGACATAGACGGGCACGGTCCCGATCGCGTCGACCACGCCCTTGAAGCCCTTGTAGTCGACCTGCACGTAGTGGTTGATGTCGATCCCAAAGTCGGCCTTCATGGTGTCGATGACCTTCTGGGGCCCGCCGTTGTTGGCCGCGTTGATCTTGGCCATCCCTTGGCCCGGTATGCGGACCCAGAGGTCCCGCGGGAACGAGACGATGAGCGCGTGGCGCTGGCCGGGATCGACTCGGACCACCCACATGGTGTCCGAGAGGTTGTCGAGGGCTTGACTGTCGGCGCCCAAGACGAGGAAGTTCAAGGGCCCGCTCGACGCGACTGCGGTGTGGACGCGCACGCGCTTGGCGGCTGCCAGCTTCACGTCGATCACGTAGTTGACGGCGACGACGGCCCCGACCATCGCCAGCGACGCGACAACGAGTGCGATGAGGAGCCTGCCGCCGAACGCGCGCACCGCGCTGCGTCGACGCATCGGGCCCAGGATAGAGAATCGGTCTCCGCGCGCCCGGCACGGTCCGCTGGCTCCGCACCGCGCGTCGAGGGATCGGGTCGCGTCGGTCGAGGTGCCGCGCCGGGCGCGCGACCCCGACCGCGGACCGGCGCCACCACCGACGTCCCTCGTCGCGCGCTCGCCCCGTCGCCGGCCACGACGGCCCGGCCCAAATATCTACTCAGTTCTTCATGCTAACATATCAACATGGGTGAAGGGCACGACGTCGATCTCGCACTGATGGCGCCCGCGACCGCGCACGCGGTGGCGTCGACGATGCAGGCGCTCGCGACCCCGAGCCGGGTCCGAATCCTCAGCCGTCTGGCCGCCGGCGCGTGCTCGGTCGGCGACCTCGCCGACGCCCTCGGCATGGAGCAGTCGGCGGTCTCGCAGCAGCTCCGGCTGCTGCGGCACCTCAACCTCGTGGTCGGGGAACGGCGGGGCCGTCACGTCGTGTACGAGCTCCACGACGACCACGTCGGCGTCCTGCTGGCCCAAGCGGTCTCGCACGCCCAGCACCTCCGCCCCGAGCTGGCGCGGCCGGAAGTCGCCGAGTCGGCGTGAGCGCCACCCCGGCGCTGCTCGCCGCCGCCGGCGTGGCCGTCGGTCACGCGGTGCTTCCCGACCACTGGGTCCCGCTCGCCGTCGTCGGCCGCACGCAGCGGTACTCGCTCGGCCGGGTGACACGCCTCGCCAGCCTCGCCGGCGTCGCCCACGTCCTCACGTCGCTCGTCGTCGGCGCGCTGGTCATCGCGGTCGGGCTGCAGTTCCGGTCCGTCGTCGAGGGCGCGCAGAATCTCGTGGTTGGCGCCGCGCTCGTCATCACCGGCCTGGCGCTCGGCGCGGTCGAGGTCGTGGCCTCGCGCCACCACGGCCACGGCCACGGGATAGGGCACGACGTTCCCCGCGCGCCGGCGGCGCACGAGCCCCGCGATGACCCGGGCACCCCGGGCGGGCACGCTGTCCAACCACCCCGGCGCGAGCGGACGCCGGGCCGACCCGAGCGCCGCCTGCGCGGGGCCGCCGCGGTGATGGTCCCGTTCGGCGCCGCCGCGTCACCCGACCTGACGATCCTGCCCGTCTTCCTGGCCGCGACGACCGCCGGCGTCGCGGCCTCCATCGGCACGCTGCTGGTCTTCGCGCTCGTGACGGTCGTGACGATCGTGGCCCTGACGATCTCGGCGAGCCTCGGCGGACGCCAGATCCAGGCGGGGTGGCTCGACCGGTGGGGCAACGCGGGCACGGCGGCGGTCCTCGTCGTCGTGGGTGCCCTGGTCCTGACCGGCGTCATCTGACCGGGCGCCGCGACCTCGGACTCCCGCTCCCGGCACCCAGAAGACGGCGGCGTCGCCGCACCGCCCCGAATCGGTGCCGTTCCCTCGTCCCCGGCGCCGACCATCATGGTCGTTCGGCTGAGGTCGGGAGCTGACCGGCGCCATGTGGAACGCCACCGTGAAGGGCATCGTCGGGCGCCGCGTGCGCCTGGCCCTCACCACGCTGGCGGTGGTGCTCGGGGTCGCCTTCGTGAGCGGGACGTTCACGTTGACCGACACGCTCAACCACTCGTTCCGGGGGGTCTTCAGCCAGACGCTCGCCGGCGTCGACCTCGTGGTCCGCCGAACGGTGCCCTTCGGCGGCGGCGGAACCCCGGACCGGCAGCGGTTCCCCGCCACCGAGGTCGCGCCGGCGCGCGCCGTCCCGGGCGTCGGCGCCGCCGACGGGTTCGTGGACGGGTACGCCCAGTTTGTCGACCGGGCCGGCCACGCGATCCAGAACACCGGTGCCCCCACGATCGGAATCGCCTGGGCCCAGACGGGGTCCCACGGGCCGCTGCGGCTCGTCAGCGACGGGCCTCGGCGGAGCCGCGCCCCCAGCCGAGCGGGCGAGGTGGCGATGGACGTCGGGACCGCCCGCCGCCACGGCTTCCGGGTCGGCGACCACGTCGACGTCCTGCTCCAAGGCCCGAAGCAGCGGTTCGTGATCGTGGGCCTCTTCGGCGTCGGCGACCGGCGCGACCTCGGCGCGGTGACGTTCGCGGCGTTCGACCTCGGAACCGCCCAGCAGGTCTTCGCCGCGCCCGGCCAGCTCGACGCCATCAACGTGACGGCGGCGCCGAACGCCGGCCTCGACGCGCTCCGGACTCGTCTCCAGGTGGCGCTCGGGCCCGGGTTCGAGGTGTCCCCGGCGGCCCAGGTCGCCCGAGACCGCGGCCAGGTGGTCCTGAACTTCCTCGACCTGCTCACCCGGCTCCTCTTGGGGTTCGCGGCCATCGGGATGGTCGTGGCGGCGTTCATCATCTTCAACACCTTCACGATCCTCGTCACACAGCGCACGCGAGAGCTCGGGCTCCTGCGCGCCATGGGCGCGAGCGGGACCCAGGTCGTGATCTCAGTCCTGGCCGAGGCGGCCGCCATCGGCCTCGCGGGCGCGGCCGCAGGGCTCGGGGCCGGCTACGGCCTCGCCGCCCTCCTGTTGTCGCTGGCGAGCCGGTTCGGTCTCGAGGTCCCGAGCCAGCCGGTGACGCTGGAAGGACGGACCGTCGCCGCCGCGCTCCTCGTCGGCGTCGGCGCCACGGTGGTGTCCTCGCTCTGGCCGGCGCTCCGGGCCGCGCGCACGCCGCCGATCGCGGCGACGACCGACGTCGGGCCGACCCGCGCTCGCCCGCTGCGCCGGCGCGTGCTGCTCGGCGCCGCTGCGCTCGCGGCCAGCGTCCCGCTGCTGCTGATCGGGCTGGACCGCACCCAGTACCAGTCGGACGTGCTGCGCGAGATCGGGTGGGTCGCGCTCGGCGCCCTGCTCGTCATGGTCGGCGTGCTCCTCGTCCTGGCCGCGGTGGTGAGGCCGCTGGTCGCGACGCTGGCGCGGCCGCTGCGAGCGCCACGGATCCCCGGCGTGCTGGCACGCGCCAACGCGGCGCGCAACCCTCGACGCACCGCCGCGACGGCCTCGGCGCTCGTGATCGGCCTGGCCCTCGTCGGGCTCGTCGCGACCTTCGGCGATTCGGCCAAGACCTCGGTCCGTCGGGCCGTCGCCCAAGGGATCCGCGCCGACGTCGTGCTCAAGGCGCAGCAGTTCGCGACGTTCTCGCCCGAGGTGGGTCAGCGGGTGGCCCGACTCTCCGCGGTGGCGGCCGTCACCGCGTTCCGGTTCGGCTACGGGCGCGTGCCGGTCGGTGGCAACGCGGAGGCCGTCGCCGGCGCCGATCCCGCGCACCTGGCGCAGGTCGTCAACCTGCGCCTGCGCCACGGCGGGATCGGCGCCATGGGCGACGACGGGGTCCTCGTCGCCGCCGATTCGAGCCGTCAGTACGGGCTCGCCGTCGGTGACCGCGTTGACATGCAGTTTCAGCAGGGGACGGCGTCACTTCGCGTCGCCGGCGTCTACGACCAGCGGGACTTCACCGGCGGGTTCCCCGTCGGGTTCATCGTCACGCAACGCGCGTTCGAGCAGGGATTCGGCACGAAGGTCCTCGACACGCTCGTGTACGTGCGAGCGAAGCCGGGCGAGGCCGGCGTCGCCGCGACCACGGTGCGCCGGACCCTCGCCTCCAGCTTCCCGAACATCAACGTGTTCACCCGCCACCAGTACCAGGCCGACCAGGAGCGGGCGATCAACCGCTTCCTCGCGGTGACGGTCGCCCTGCTCATGCTCTCCGAGATCATCGCCGTGCTGGGCATCGTGAACACGCTGGCGCTCTCGGTCTTCGAGCGAACGCACGAGCTCGGCCTGCTCCGCGTCGTCGGCATGTCGCGACGCCAGCTGCGTCGCATGATTCGCGACGAATCGGTGATCGTGGCGACGATCGGCGGGCTCGTCGGCACCGGCCTCGGGCTGTTCTGGGGCTGGATCTTCGCGTTCGCCCTCCGACCCCAAGGCGTCACCGTGATCAGCTTCCCCGTCGTCCAGCTCGTCGTGTTCGTCGCGATCTCGATGCTCGCGGGCGTGGTCGCCGCGCTGACCCCGGCGTGGCGGGCCGCGCACCTCGACACCCTCGAGGCCATCGCCGCCGAGTGACGCGCCCCGTCGGGCGAACCGTCGCGGATCGACCGGGCGTGCACGAGTTGCCGGCGGCGATCACCGACGTCGCGACGCACGGCACCGGCCATCGAGCCCGTGAGCCAGTCGACGAGCGGCACCCCCGCTCCGCGGCGGCCGGCGCCGCTTGTCGCCACTGCCCGACGCACGATCCGGCAGGTCGGCGCGATACTGTCCCGGGCAATCAGGCTGGGGGTGAGAGCTGGTGCGCGACGCGCTCCTCCGAATGCGCGACTCTCGGTTGTTCAACGACGGGTGGCGCCTCGCGCCCGTCACCGCGGCGCGGCCGACCGACACCCGACCCCCGTCGACGACGGGGCCGAAGCCACCCTCGCTCGCGGCTCAGCGCCGGTGGTACGTCCTGCTCGGCCTCACGATGCTGCTCGGCCTCGCCATCCGAGTCGCCTACATCCTGATCTTCAAGCGTCACTTCGTCGTCTCCGGTGACGCGTTCTACTACCACCACGGGGCGAACCTGCTCGTCGACGGACACGGGTTCATCGCGCCCGACCCGTTCATCAAGCACCAGCACACCCTCGCCGCCGCCCAGCACCCGCCCGGCTACCTGCTCGCGCTCGCCGTGCCGTCGGCCTTCGGCCTTCGGACCGTGCTCGAGCATCAGCTCTGGTCCTGCGTGCTGGGCACCGCCACGGTCGGCGTGGTCGGGCTCGTCGGCAAGACGATCGCCAATCGGCGGGTGGGCCTGATCGCGGCGTTGCTCGCCGCGATCTACCCCAACCTGTGGCTCAACGACTCGCTGGTGATGTCCGAGACGCTGATCCTGCTCACCACCGCCGTCGTCGTGCTGGCGGCCTACAAGCTCTGGCAGCGCCCCCGTCCCGCCATCGCGGCTGGCCTCGGCGCGGCGATTGGCGCCGCCGCGCTGACCCGTGCCGAGTCGATCCTGCTCGTCCCGCTCCTCGCGATCCCGCTGGCCTGCCTGCTCCGCCGCTTCGGGTGGCGCCGACGCCTGCAGCTCGCAGGGATCAGCATTGCGGCCACCGCGGTCGTGCTCGCCCCCTGGGTCGGTTACAACCTCACCCGCTTCGACCACCCAGTCACGGTGTCCACGAACCTCGGCATGACGCTGCGGGTGGGGAACTGCGACCAGACCTACAGCGGCCCCAAAATCGGCTACTGGGCGTTCCAGTGCCTGCACCAGACGAACCCTGGGCACGGCGATCTCTCCTCCCAGGAGATCGTCTACCGGCACGCCGCCGTCGATTACATCAACTCGCACGTGAGCTCCGTGCCCGCCGTCGTCCTCGCTCGGCTCGGTCGCACCTGGGCCCTCTTCCGACCAACCCAGCAGGTCCGGCTCGACGCCTTCCTCGAGTGGCGCGAACTCTGGGCCGCCCAGACTGGGCTGGGCATCTACTACCTGCTGCTCGTCGCGTCGATCGGCGGTGTCGTCTTGCTGCGCCGGCGGCGGGTGCCGGTGCTGCCGCTCCTCGCGCCAGCGCTGACCGTCACCATCGCGGTCGCGATCACGGTCGGTGAGACCCGTCTCCGGGCGCCAGCCGAGATCTCGCTGGTCCTGCTGGCGGCGGTGGCGCTCGAGTTCGCCTGGCTCGATCTCCGCGCGCGCCTGCGGGTGGCGGGGGCCAGGGTCGTCGAGGAGCAGCTGCCCCTCGTACCGGACGCGCCGAGCCCGACCGCAGGCGCCGCCGTTGGACCAACCACCACGGCGACGAGCAGCGGGTACGGAGCGGACCGGCCCCCGCGGACGACGCTCCAGGCGACGTGGCGTGAGCTCCGCGCGCGCGTTCCCAAGGCGCGTGCCCGGATCGCCGAGGAGCAGCTGCCCCTCGTACCAGACGCGCCGAGCGCGACCCCGGGCGCCGCCGTCGGGCGAACCATGGGTACGGGCGACGGGAACGGGGCGAAGCGACCGACGGCGACGCTCAAAGCGACGGTCGGGCGCACGGCCGGGGCGTGGCGGGAATCGGCGTCGGCGTTCTGGGGCCGACTCACTGGCGACGTCTCGAGGTCGCGGGCCTGGTCGACGCTGACGAGCTCGCCGCAGTGGAAGCGGCTCCGGAGCCGGTCCGGTCGCGTGTTCCTCCTCGTCGTCGCGGTCGGCACCGCCATCGCCATCGGCACCGCGATCGTGGTCAGCTCGGGGTCGACGGCCGCGGCGCCACCGGCAGCGCGCACGAAGTTCCCAACCCGGATCGTGAAGCTGCCCGGGGGGCGGTCGCCGAAGGCGAACCCGAAGGCCCCGGCCCGGATCGTCGACCCGAGCCAGGACAGGCCCAACCCGTTCGTGCTGGTGACCGGCGGGAAGTACTACCTGTACTCGAGCCAGTCGGGAACGTTCAAGTCACCCAACGTTCCGGTCTGGGTCTCGACCGACTTCACGCACTGGACCTCGGTCAAGGAGACGCTGCCGAAGCTGCCGAACTGGGCGACCTGGGGCTCGACCTGGGCTCCCGACGTCCGACGGGTGAACGGCCGGTACGTCATGTACTTCACAGCCCTCGTGAAGGGTCGGTCACCGGCGACCCGATGCATTGGGAACGCAACTGCGTCCAGTCCGACCGGGCCGTTCAAGCCCGTCCAGCGCATGCTCGTCTGCCAGGTGCTGCATCGGGGAACGATCGACCCACGCACCTTCGTGGATACCGACGGCACGCTCTGGCTGCACTTCAAGTCCGACGACAACGCCAACGCCCATGGGGACAGCCACACCGCGATCTACGCCCAGCGCTTGACGAGCGACGGACTCAGGCTGACCGGCTCCCGGAGGGTCATTCTCAGGGCCGACCAGGCCTGGGAAGGGCGGATCGTCGAGGCTCCTCAGATGGTGCTGGCCAACGGCCACTACTGGATGTTCTACTCCGGGAACTGGTACAACCAGCCGAAGTACGCCATCGGCGTGGCCCGATGCCAGGGTCCCGCGGGCCCGTGCACCAAGCCGCCCCGCTCGCGGCCCTTCATCGGATCGAACGCCCAGGGGCGGGGGCCCGGCGAGTCTTCCCTGTTCACCGACGGCAACGGGCTCTGGATCGTGTATGGCCCTCTGGCTGTCGAAGGTAGAGAACCCACGAGGCGACCGGTGGCCCTCGCGCACATCGTCTTCAACGGCATCGGGCCGAACCTGGGCGCGTTCTGACGACCCGGGTTCGGCCGACGTGCTTGGAAGTGGATCGCCGCGGGCACCGTACAATTCAAGACCCGAGGCATGGCGGTTGCCACGAGCTCCCGCACGGCGACGCCTGTCTGGGCCCAGCGTGTCGAGGGGAACGGGATGTGACCGGTCGGGCGTCGCCGGACCTGGAGGTTCCGAGCGCAGAACAGGTGAAACGGGAAATCTTCGAGGGCGGTTAGCTCAGGGGAAGAGCACTTCCTTGACGCGGAAGGGGTCAGAGGTTCAAATCCTCTACCGCCCACCAGCTCCGGCACCGTGATCGGGCTGGGGTGAGCCAAAGGTGAGCCAAACTCTGCGGCGGTGGCTCACCCTGCAACTGAAACGAGGTTGCGATGGGCATGACCCGGGAAGACGCCCATGCCCAATGGGGCGCCGCGCTCAACGAGGAGCTCGCGGCTGCCGAGGCCTTGATTGCCCTGCGCGTACAACCTCAGGGTGGGCGATCCGGTTGTCCAGGTCTTCGGCGATCTCGAGGGCGGCTTGTCGCAGGGCTGCGGGGTCGTAGTCGGCCAGGCCGGCGAGGAGTTGGACGGCGCCTTGCCATTCCTCGTCCCACTGCCACCGTTCGCGCGGGTCGGCGGGTTCGGGGCCGAGCTCGTCGGCCTCTTCTCGCGCCCGAGCGCGCAGTTTGCTGGCGTTCATGGACGCAGTATCACTCGGGAGTCTGACCCCAGGTGTTGCTGCAGGAGCGGCCAGAGCGGCGGTCGGAGGCCAGGTCTTGTTACGGCATCCGGCGGCTGTGAGACTCGGGGTGCGGGCGCGCCGCCGCGGGGGATGGGGGTGGGCGCATGGGAGCACGGAGGGTCGTTTTGTACGCCCTCGGTGCCGTGGTGGCTCTTGGCTTTGGTGTTGCCTTGTGGTCGGCCGGCGACGTCGCGAGCGCTTGCGACCCGGTCACGGGTGTGGGTTGCGACACGACCCCGACCACGCAGTCGCCTCCGGTCAGTTCGGGTCGGAATCCAGCCCCCCGGGGAGGCGCCACATCCCCGAACCAGGGCCAGCCCAGCTCGGGGGGCGGGGGCCAGCCGTTCATCCCGCCGGGTGCCGGCGCCGGATCGGTGCCGACCACGACGCCCGCGCCGCCGCCGACCACGGTCGCACCGTCCCCAGGGTCGAGCTCGTCATCGAGCTCGTCGTCGGGTTCCTCGGGCGGCCCCGACTGGGTGGAGGTCGGCGCTGGCGTAGGTCTCACGGTCGCCGGCGGCGGGCTGATGGGCTCGTCGCTGACCAGCAAGACGGATCTGCTGGCGCAGTACAACCAGACGTGCGCCGAAGCGTGCGGGTTCAAGCAAGACGAGGAGCAGGCGCAGAAGGACGCTGACGCCGCCCACGCGCAGGCGGTCGAGCTCGGTCAGGCCTATCAGCGGGCGAACGACTACCTGGCCACCCAGCTCAGGGATGACTACCTCAGCCGCATGCGGAACCGGGTTTATGCCACCAGGGCCGCTACCGCCATCGGAGGTCCCATTGCCTGGAGCTTTGCGATCGGGAATCTTTTTCCCTTCCAGGGCCAACCTTCGTTCTACACGCTTGACTACGGGGCGTGGAACGCGGAGATCGCGGCGGAAAAGAGCTCGGCGTATCCCCTGATCCGTGGCATCTACCAAGCCAAGTTCGCTCAGCTGCAAGCCGAGTTCTTCGGCGCCGTGAATTGGGGGACGCAGGCTTCCGCAGCCAGGCAGCAGTTGAGGTGGAAGCTCATCAACTTGCGCGCCTCGAAACCCGAAGGTTTCTTCCCGGACTGTGAGTGTGAGTGATGACGAGCGGAGCGACGCTGCGGACCTGGATCGAGGCCCTGGCATTGAGGGTGGCGCCGGGCGCTTCGGAGACAGACCTGTCGGTCAGGCCCCCCCACGCCGACGAGCCGGTGCTGGTGGTGCGGCGCCAGGACCCGCAGACCTGGGACGTCGTGCATGAACGGCGGGTCACGGCGTCGGTGCTGAGTTCGGACTGGCAGGCGCCGTGGGATAGCGAACCGGCGGCGGCGGTCGTGGGCCGAGCGGCGCGCCAGGTCGCGTTCGGGTCCCCGCTTGTCGAGTCCGGCACCCGCGACGACGGTGGCGACCTGATGGTCCGGTTCCGAGCCCCGGTCTTCGATGATGGCCTGACCCGTCAAGCCTTCGTGTTGACCGTGTCGTCGGTGCTCAAGGCGGCCCAGGCCTTCGAGCTGGTCATGGAACACCGCGCCGACGAGCTCGTGGCGTGGAAGGAGTTTCAGGCCACCTCCGAGCAGCGGCGCAAAGACCAGCAAGACCTGATCAAGCAGATGACCGGCCCCCCTCGTATGCCCCGGAGCCCCTGAGCACCCGCGGGGCGGGCGGCTTCGGTTCGGCCTCTTGGATCCCGCCGTAATTCACCGCGTTGGCGTTGTGCTGTCAGAATCTGGGAGGTGAGCGACGCCGCGTTGGAGCAGCTCTGGGCCCAGGTCGAGTCGGTCCGGGCGCAGAAGGAGCCACGGATCTGGTATCGGGTCGCGATCGAGACGACTGGCACGGTCGTCATTTCGTTCCTCCCTGGCCTCTCTGGAGCCTGTCAGCGGTCCTGGGCAGTGTGAACCTGGTACCTCCCAGGTCACCTCCCTGGTAGGTCAGCTCGCCGGGCCAGGTAGGTCCCGGCGAGAAGATCAGGGCTCACGGAACACAGACGGACTGGGACGATGGTGAGAACCGCAGACATCGACTGCCAGGTCGGGGGGTCCACGATGATCGGGCGTCTCGCCTTACCCGAGGCGGATGGCCCCCGACCGGCAGT